>JAEZQN010000134.1 GCA_023441145.1 Bacillota bacterium | reverse complement strand
TGTTATTGAGCATATGTTGTTTAAAGGGACCAAAAATCGTAGTGCGAAGAAGCTAGCGGATGATTGTGCTATGCTTGGTGGCAATCTAAATGCATACACTAGCAAGGAGTGTACCTCCTATTACATTACTACATTGGATTATCATATTAATAATGCCATTGAGTTACTTAGCGATATGATATGTAATTCTCTTATATCTGAGGAAGATTTAGAGAAGGAAAAGGGTGTTATTATTGAGGAAATCGATATGTATGACGATTCTCCGGATGATTTAGTTCACGAGCTTTTGCAAAGAGAGGTTTGGAAGAATCATCCCCTTGGCTTTATCATTTCTGGAACAAAGAAAAAGGTGGAAACTTTTACTAGAGCAGATGTCTTAGAATTTATGAAACAGTACTATGTAGCAGAAAACATGGTAATATCCATTGCTGGTCACTTTGATGAGAAAAGTGTATTAACAGCCTTAGAACAATACTTCGGAGGTGTTTTAAATAGCAATACTCCATCCGATTTCACAAAACCACGTTTCCACAAGACGTTTGTTACAAGAAATAAGGATATTGAACAGGTGCATATGAATTTAGCTTTTGATGCAGTTAGTTCAAACTCAGAAGAAAAATATATTATGTCTATTGTGAATTCTATTTTTGGAGGAAGTGATAGCTCCATACTATTCCAAAAAGTAAGGGAGGAATTAGGCTTAGCTTATTCTGTATTTTCTTATGCTAGTCCTTATAACAAAGCTGGACTCTTCCAGATAGACGTTACCCTTAATCCTTCAAATGCCCATAAAGTATTCGATACGATCATTGAAATAATTGAGGAGTTTCGAAGCAAAGGGATTGGGGAAGAAGAATTAAATCGAGCCAAGGAACAGATGAATACGGAGTTTATCATTAGCAACGAAAGCAGCCGAAATCGAATGAACTACAATGGGAAAGCTTTATTATATCATGAACCTATTGAATCCATATCAGAGATTATGGAGCAGGTAAATAAGATTACTATAGAAAGTGTTAATGCATACATCAAAAAGTACTTCACTACTAATCGATTCAGTATGTGCTTAATCGGAAATATTAGTGGTTTGGAAAAAGAACATATAGAAACTAATTGGAAAATGCATAATAATATAATATAGAGGAAAGTATAACTATTCTGTAGAAAGGGTGAATTGGATGAATAATTATCATATTAACACAACCTGTATCCAAGGTGGATACCAGCCTGAAAATGGGGAACCTAGAGTTCTTCCCATTTACCAGAGCACTACATATAAATACGATTCCAGCGAACATGTAGGTAAATTGTTTGATCTTAAAGAGGATGGTTTTTTCTACACTAGACTTGCTAACCCAACTGTTGATTGTGTGGAACAGAAGATAGCAGAGCTTGAAGGAGGCATAGGTGCTTTATGTACCTCATCTGGCCAGGCTGCAGTAACTTTAACCATGCTTAATATCTGTGGCCAGGGTGATCATGTCATCTCCTCTAGTGCCATATATGGTGGTACTGTAAATCTATTTACTGTTACCTTAAAGAAGCTTGGTATCGAGGTAGAATTGGTATCCCCTGATATTACAAAAGAAGAATTAGATGGTTTAGTAAGAGAAAATACAAAATGTATCTTTGCAGAGACTCTAGCAAATCCAGCTTTGGTAGTAGTGGATATTGAGATGTTTGCCGAGGTTGCTCATAAGCATAAAATACCACTTATTATAGACAACACCTTTGCAACTCCAGTGAATTGTAGACCATTTGAATTTGGGGCAGATATTGTAGTGCATTCCACCTCAAAATATATGGATGGTCATGCGGTAGCTTTAGGTGGAGTGATTGTGGACAGTGGTAATTTCGACTGGACTTCAGAGAAATTCCCTGGATTTAATGAACCAGATGATTCTTATCATGGTATTGTTTATACGAAAGCTATGGGAAGAGCTGCTTTTATATTGAAAGCAAGAGTACAACTAATGCGAGATCTTGGAATGACGCCTGCTCCAAACAATGCATTTTTATTAAATCTTGGTCTGGAAACCTTGCACTTAAGAATGGAGCGTCACTGTGAGAATGCCTTAAAGGTGGCAAGATTTTTAGAGAATAATGACCAAGTTGCTTGGGTGAATTATCCAGGATTAGAAAGTAGTCCATACTATGCCTTGGCAACAAAATATATGCCAAACGGGACTAGCGGAGTGATTAGTTTTGGTTTGAAAGGTGGAAGGGAAGCTGCTACCAAATTTATGGATTCCTTAAAGCTAGCAGCTATCGTTGTTCACGTGGCAGATGCTAGGACCTCTGTTCTTCATCCAGCAAGTACTACCCATAGGCAGCTTACAGATGAACAATTAGAAGAGTGTGGAGTTAAGGCAGATATGATTAGAATGTCCATTGGATTAGAATACATAGAGGATATTTTAAATGATATCAAACAAGCATTAGAAGTAATAAAATAAATCAAGTATGCTGTATTAGAATGATAACATTTTAATACAGCATTTTTTGGTATAATCTTCTGTTTAGAGAAGTATAAATTTATGGCTTCTTCGCATACTAAATTACGACTATTTATGAGAGAAGGCGAACTATGAATTTATTTGATAATCAGCCCTTAGATGCGAAGTCTAAACAGGCAGGGAAAAACAGAACACCTAAAAAAAGTCCAGATTCTGGAATATACAAGGATCCTCTTCAAAAAAATACACCAGAAGGAGAAAAAAATAAACAGGAAGCCCAGAAAACAAAAGAAGACAGAATTGCTGATACAGGTCAAACAACTTTAGATAAGAATAGTAACAAAAATAGAATTCATTTGATGACTATTATTGGAGAAATTGAAGGCCACGAATGTCTTCCACAGCAAAATAAAACAACAAAATATGAACATGTATTACCACAATTAGCATCTATTGAGGATAGCGATGAGATAGATGGCTTGTTGCTATTGTTAAACACAGTAGGTGGTGATGTGGAAGCTGGACTTGCCATTGCTGAGATGATTGCTTCTTTAAGTAAACCAACGGTTTCTCTTGTTCTAGGTGGCTCTCATTCCATAGGAGTACCGCTTGCTGTTTCTACAAAATACAGTTTTATTGTACCAACAGCTACTATGATAGTGCATCCGGTTCGAATGAATGGTACTGTGATCGGTGTAACACAAACTTATGAATATATAGAGAAGATACAGGACAGAATTTTATCCTTTATTGTAGATCATTCAAAAATAGAGTATGATCAAGTAAAGAAGTTAATGCTTAATACAAAACAGCTTGTGAAGGATGTAGGTTCTATCTTGGTTGGAAGCGATGCGGTAGGCCATGGTATCATAGATGAAGTTGGTGGAATAGATAAAGCGTTAAATAAGCTTAATGAAATGATTCAAGAGGATAAGAAAATCAGATAATCATCGAAAGAATGTTCGAAAAGCTTCCTTTAAACTGTTGCAACATAAAAAAAATAAAGGTATAATATAATAGATTCATAATGGAAAATTCCATATGAATCTATTTGTGTTTAAGAAATAGGTAAGGAGGGTTATCGGATGGCTCAAAGTAGTGTCAGTCAAAGAAAGAAAAGCCCAAGTCGTAGTTCATCTGGTACCAAATCTAAAAGTAGGACAACTACCGGAGGAAATACTTCTAAAAGATCATCCAATGCATCTAAAACTGCGAGACAATCAAAAGGTAATACTGCAAAAAGAAAAGAGCCAAGTCCATTTTGGGATGAAATTATGTTAATTGTTACAGCAGTATTTTCTATATTGCTTGTACTAAGCAATCTTAATTTGGGTGGCTCCTTAAGTGATGTCGTTAATAGTGTATCCTTTGGGTTGATAGGTTTTTTAGCATATTTATTTCCCTTTGTCTTGTTCTTTCTTGTTGCCTTTGGTATATCCAATCGAGGGAATAAAGTTGCAAGAAGAAAGATTATAAGTGCAGTTAGCATTTTTCTTGTATTATGTGGACTGTTACAATTGATTGCAAACCCACAAACTGAGTTATCTAAAATAGCGAATGCTTATAGTGAATGTGCGAAATCCTATAGTGGAGGTGGCATAGTAGGAAGTGCTATCAGTACTTCACTTTGTCATTTTGTTGGAAAGATTGGAGCCTATGTTGTAATTATCGCATTACTTATTATTTTATCAATGTTCATTACGGAATTTTACTTATTTACTTCCATTGGAAGAAGTAGTCGCAATCGATTCCAGGATATGATGGAAAAAAGAAGAGAAGAGATGGAATACGAGGAAGAGGACTATAATACTTATCATGATGAACGAGAAACGAAAGTGTTAAATGCAGGTAGGCATCCAAGAAGAAAAGCTAAGACCTTTACCTTTCAGCGTGAGTCTAGATTAGATAATGAGGAGGTACGGAATGAAGAAAGTAATAGCATGGAAGAGAAGGATAAGAAAAGTATCGTACCTGACTTTTTGATTCAACGTGCCAACCCAATTAATGCAAGTACAGAGGTACCATTTACTAAAGAGGAAGAGGTATATGAAAAGGAGCTTCGTAATAAGTTTACCAATCATTTAGTAACAGATGAGAATAGCTCATTGTCTGGTTTTGATGAGGTGGTAGAGTTTGATGATATCCAAAACTCATCAGAAACCTTTAGTTTATTTGACGAACCAGAGGATGTTTTAACATCTAAAGAGTTATCTGCCGAGAGTAGAACGAAAGATAGTAAGACTAATGAGGCTATTAAACATGAATCTGTAAAAACCAATAATTCCCAGAGTTCTAAGG
>JAEZQN010000229.1 GCA_023441145.1 Bacillota bacterium | reverse complement strand
CTGTTACATCGGTCTTCGACTCATAGATACAAGGAAATGTAGATTTATTACCATATATGTCATACCCCCAAATATAATAAGTCTGAATCTTATTTTCCTTGGCAGGTAATGTAAATGTCCATGTATTGCTTTTACTTTTACCAGAGTGCTGTTCTTCTCGTTCTTCCGACTGTCCATCCTTCTTCACAGGCTGGGCTTTGTAGGTATGCTGTAAAAATGCATCATAAGAGCTACTATAAAAAATACTCTCGATATCTTCATCGGCCACCCCTGTCACTTGAAATTCAGAGTTGTGCCACTGATCCCCATTACTGCACTGAAGTACAGGCCCTTGCATATCCAACTTAACAGCCTCAGATATATTAGCAGCACAGTCAATTGCCCATACATAATAATCATTATTGCTATGACTCTCTTGATTCGGAAAAGTGATTTCTACTTGAGAATCCTCCTTCTCATGCAGACTTTCATATTCACCTGATTCAACTTTGGAAACCCACTGATTATACTCCTCATAAGATCCACACAGAATCTGATCAATTCCTGCCTCTCCGGTGTCTTTAGCTACAACAGTAAGGTCAATTTGTGGGGTTTTATCTTTGATTGTGGGATACGTCTTAATTGAATAGTTTGAGATAATAGGTGCATTCCCATCATAGACGAAATGAAGAGGTGTGAGGCAGACGACTAAGCCCTGGTCCAATTTAATACCAATTTTATTAATAGAAGCAGGAGTAGGTATTTTAAGTGTATTATTAATATTGGTAATATTATTATTAAACATTACTTTATTAACTCTACTTGCTCCTAAACATTCTAAGGTAATTTCCTTTTGTTTTATATAAACTGTATTATACTTTAGTGGCCAATATATATTCTTTCCCTGCTTTTTCAAATCAAAGTAATCTCTACAGGATGTAACAATCTGTGCATCATTTTCAATTACACGAATAATTACTTCGTTCTGGTTGTCCTTTTGAGTAAAATGGTAGGTTTCCCAGCTTTCATTATCTGATAAAAATTCAACTTTCTCCATATTAAAATACATTGTATTAACAAGCGTCGCTTCCTCTGGAACTATATAGGTAACCTCGTACTCAGAACAACGCTCAATCTCTTGTCCATCCTTTACTAGTACACCATTAATATATAAAGTCCCATCCCCATTTTTTATGGTAACTGGAATCTTTTCCTTAACAAATGCAACAGATAAATGTTTTATATTATTGTTTACAAATACTTCATAATAATTTACTTTTTTCATTAATGTTTCTATCTCTTCAGGAGCAAACATCTTCCCATCTAACTGAACCCCTTGAAGGAGCCAATATTCCTTAGGAAGTACCTTCACTAATAACGTATCTGTACCATAGAAATAACAGTCAGACATTTCCTTAGTTTTAGCACAGTACTCTGCTCCACTTACCTCTATCTCATAGCTCTCTTGCTTGTCGATAATAATGGTGTTGTATACCTGAAAGCCAACTTCTATACTAATATCTTCAGTTAGATTCTTTAGCTCTTCTTCCCAGTATTGTCCCTTCGAGAATTCCTTCTCTACGCCATTCACCCTAAAGTAGCCAATTAGATTGTTATCCTGACTAGTCAATTGAAGCTTAATATTAGAGGATTCAGAAACTGTCACTAATCCATTGCCCGATAATACGCAAGCTTCCCCTTCTAATACTTTTATTTGCCCCTCTCCTGTACTGATAATCTCAATACTAATTCTAGCTTTCTCTTTCTCACCGTGAACGCTATTGTAAATATTAGATACACCATACTTAAATAGTAGACAACAAAAGACTAGGATGAGAATCACTTTACATCCTTGCCTAATAAACCATCTATGCGCCTTGCTCACACTATACCCTCCCTATACTCTTCTACCCTCCACTTAGTAAATTTTGATCATTCTTGTCTTACTTTGTACACCTTCTATGTTCTTCTTATCAATGTTTTTATAGGCACTTATCTTAATATAGTAAGTTGTCTTCCTTTTAGCCTTGGTCAATTGGTAAGCCGTTTTATTAGGATTGTTTAAACTTGCTACTTTCTTATATGTTCTTCCCTTATTAGTGGATACATAAACCTTATAACCAGAAGCCCCTGTCACCTTTTTCCAGGTTATTTTCCAACCTGTAGCTTTAGAAGTTTTTATTTTTCTCAAAGTTACTGTTCTCACCTGATCTGGTTTTGTAGCAACTTTAAGTGCCATGCCTTTTCCGTAATATGATTTACCTTCAATAATCTTATAGGATCTTAAATATAACTGATACGTACTTTCTGAGGATAACCTTTTCTTATTTATAAATTGCTTTAGGACATAGGAGCTTTTTGTACCACTAATATTACAAATGGCCTGATACTTTTTACTTTTATTGTTATAACCATACAAGGTATAACCAGATACTCCTGTAGCTCTCTTCCACTTTAGAGAAATGGATGAGGTGGTCTGTTTCTCCATGGTGAATCCGGACAAATCAGCTGGCCTTACTGTAACCTTACAGGAAACCTTTATATTACTACTTGTTGCTGTAATAATGACAGTTCCTGGGTTGATTCCGATGACCTTTCCTGTTTGATCTACCTTAGCAATCTTTGTATTGGAGCTACTCCAAGCCACTTGCCAGTCTTTTATATTTCTTGGAGTAGAGATTACAGAAAGTTGTAATCGATTTGCTTTACCTGGATAGATGATAGCAGACTTCTTAGAGATACTCATACCTTGTAAAGCTGTGGTAACTGTTAACTCACAACTAGAAGTTAAGTTCTCATTATCAAGAGATACTGCCGTAATCATAGCCTTACCTTCTGAAAGAGCAGTAACCTTGCCTTCTCCATCTACAGTGGCTACTTTAGGATTAGAAGAATAATATCCTACCTGCGTAATAGTTGCTGTAGCTGGTGAGACACTATGGGACAATTGCAATGTATTATCTTTATTCCAATGTAATAAGGCAGTTGTCTTGTTTAAGCTCAACACTTCTACCTTTATGTACTCTATAAAAACATGGTTATTTGCTTTAGCATAAGTCTCTATATCAGTTCCTATCTTTCCACACAATATAGTTCCTGGTGAAAAAACTTCTTTCCCAACATAATTATTATGCTTTATAACGATAACCTTATCTTTAAGCATGCTATTCTGAAAAGCATAATCTTCCAGGAAAATGCTTTGTGATTCTGATAAAACACTGATTTTAGAGAAGTTTTCAGTTATTGATAGCTTTCTAAAATCCACATTAGTAATCCATAATAAATTTTCAGTGCGATCAAATACCTGCTCAGATATAAAATCTGTTTTTGGTGATAGCCTTATACGTTGTAACTGTTTGCATCCATAGAATGCGCCATCCTTTAACATGGTAACACTATCGGGAAGATAGACTTCTATTAAGCTACCACAATTACCAAATGCATCACTACCAATTGTGTCAACACTACTTGGTATCTCTATATACGCTAGTGAAGTACACCAACAAAACATACCATCTGGTATACTTCTAAGTTTACTTGATAGCCTAACCTCCTTTAGTCTCGTATTACCATAAAAAATATCTTTTTCTATTTTCTCCACACTATCTGGAAGATAAACCGAAACTAAGTACTCACAATCCCAAAAACAACTATTACCTAGTTCCCTAATCCCATTCTCAATAACAACCTTTGTAATAGAATTTTTTTGATAAAACGCTTTATCCCCAATCCTACTTACAGCTTTACCATCAATATTTGCTGGTATTGTTATTTCTCCTCCTAAGCCAATATAGCCACAGATTTCTGCTGTTCCATCCCCTAAAACCTTATATTGATAATCCCCACTTACCAAAATTGTTGTTTCCTCAGCATTTACCTGATCTGATGAGAATACTAATTGAAACATCCAAAGTACAGCACTTAGCACTACTATCCCAAACAATTTTTTTTTGTAATTTTTCATAACTCTCCTCCTCATTATTTTTCCAAATTCCCTAAAACTACAAATCATACAGTCTCCAATGAACCACTATGCAGCTCTTGACCACTCTAAATGATACCCCTTGACATTCAGGTAATATGATATTTTTATAGGGATGTTGTCTATTCTGTTTAAACATTTCTAGTGGCTCCCCATCCTTTTCTAAGATATCATAGCTACTGAGGACCTGGGTAATGTCAATTACCTCCTCATCATCTACAGGGTTTCTCCTAGGTTCCATAGGATAGATGGACCAATTCTGTATACCTTCCTTCAAATCATTTGGTATGATAAGATCTGGTAGTGTCACAGTCTGCACTTTATCCTGCTGCAAATATGCCTCTACCAACTGATTCAGACTACTCATTTTTTTATTACAAATACTTGTGTTAAGAAGCATACTGTTATCTTTAAGATACTTAACTTGCTTAACACGAGTACTGCCGGATAAATCCTGAATGATACGATAGATATGATTGCTAAACCATTGATAAATGGCAGAAACCAATAAGATGATTGCTATTAGAAAACTAATGCTTGAAATGAACCGATAGATTACAATAGAAATCTCCCCCTTACTACATAGTAATCAATAGAAAACTACTCTAACTCATAAGCATTATCAATGGCCCAGAGTACTTTATCCTCCCTAGATAAAATAAAGTTTTTCATATTGATTGTTTTATCTGTATTTGCTGGTAACTCTTTAGTGCTAAGAAGAACTTTGGTATAATAATTCAGTAATTCCTTTTTTTCAACACCGTCTCCCTTGAATTTTCTCGCATATAATTCTACTCCATTAGATATCACTCTATAGAGTTCCAATTTCACTATGTCACTCTCTTCTCTCTCCTGCTCTACTAAGTCAAACATCTCTTTCAGATTTGTCCAATAGAACAAATAGCTTCCTTTATCCGAAGCCTCTTCAATAGCAAGGTTAATATCTCTGTTAAAAACACCAATATTATAATAAATAAGTGCCATATTATAATTATCACTTTCCGTATCACCATACTGGGTCACTTGCTCAAACCAGGGTATAGAACTTTTCATCCTAGTAACATGATTATCCTTTGAATATGTGGTTCCATAGTCGTAATAATACCAATACAGCTTTCCAATTTGAAAGGCTAAGGATACGTAATCCTCACTTCCCTTTATACTCTTATCATGATTCATTATAACCGTTAGAATCTGTTCATTTTCCTCTAATGTATAGATACCATCCTCTTTATAGAGTTGAAGTAACTTCAGATAAGGCTCTATGAGCTCTGGATTAATTTCAATTGCTTTAAGAAGAAAATCCTTTTGCTTATTGATATCAGCTGTCATACTGGCTTGCTGCATTATATTCTCATAGTTTAGCTGTTCAATTCTTCGATTAATAAAGTAAAACAGAATGCTTACAACAAAAAAGCAAACAGCAACAATGGAACACCTAACAAAACGATGAAGGGTTTTCTTTTGCTGTTTTCGGTACGTTTCGTCAATCTCTTGGTATCTACCTAAATCATAGAGAACTTCCATAACTGATTGATAGCGATGTTCTGGTTTAGGCTGTATGCACGTTTGTATAATCTTTTCAAGCCCACTTGACAGAGCTGGATTATTCTCTCGAATAGGTTTTAGGTCAAATGGTTGATTATCAGGGCTCACATTAGTCAGAAGATAGTATAGTGTCACTCCCAAACAATAGATATCTGTTCGTTCATCTGTCTGAGTATTACCACCAAATTGTTCTGGCGCAGCGTAGCCCTTGGTTCCAAGATTTACAGTATCTCTATGACCACCCTCTTTATACTCTCTAGCGATGCCAAAATCTATTAATTTAAGATTCCCACCTGGACATAGCATAATATTAGAGGGTTTCATATCTCGATATATGATAGGTGGTTTTCTAGAATGAAGATAATGAAGGACTAGACAAAGTTGTTTCCCCCAATCAATCACAAGTTCCTGAGGCTGGGCACCAAACATCTTCACAATCTTACTCAGTGGCTCCCCCTCGATATAATCCATAACAACATAAAGTAGCTCCCCTTCCTTTATGACATCAACAATTCTAGGAAGAGCTGGATGATCTAGCTTCTTCATTAAATTCACTTCAGCAGTCAGGCTTTGAAGTAGAAGCTCCTGGTCAAGATTTGTAGAGTAGATTTCCTTAATCGCCCATTGCTTATTAAGATGAATGTCCATGGCTAAATATACATTGGACATTCCACCATTTCCAATAAGCTTTAACACCTCATACTTGTTATTTAGAATTCTTCCCACTAAGGACATGACCATTCTCCCCTTTATGCCATGATTCTTAATCCCACTGCTGTAATATCATCCTTTTCTTTTCTTTCCCTACACCTACGAATCAACTGCTTCAATTTCAGTGTTAACTCCTCCTCGGTATTTATATTTCCTGCAAATAATTCACCAAAATCCACATTGGAACACTGCTGATATAAACCATCCGAGCACAGTAAATAAACGCTATTCTCTCTTACTTGTCCAGTCTCCACTTGAGGATGTATAAATTCATTATCTCCAAGACACTGTAAAAGAATATTCCTTCTCTTGTCTGTTCTAGCTTCCAAAGGAGTGAGATTCCCAAGACCTACTTCCCTCTCTACTAAAGTATGGTCCCTGGTCAGCAGTCTAACTTCGCTACTAATCTCATAAATTCTGGTATCACCAATATGTACAAAAATATAAAAATATTGATGCAGTAGTAACAAGACAGAACAAGTAGTTCCCATACGAATGTTATGGCTTCTGCCATACTCTAATATCTTCCGATTTGCTTTCCTCATCTGTTCTTCCATCTGCTGCATAATACTATTAAAAGAAAATGGACTTAAGAAAGACGCTAATCTATAATCAAACCATTCTTCATAGACTTGTACTGCAATAGCACTGGCTATCTCCCCATTATTTAGACCACCCATGCCATCACATAATACAGCTAGGGAAACGGTTCCTATGGAAGTCTTAGCCACTTTAATCAGGAGACTATCTTGGTTATTCTCCTTAAAAAGTCCTCTATCTGTATCATATCCACTTATTATTTCCATATAATCCCTCGATTTTCCTGTATATACTCAACAACATAGCACTAGTGACAAATTATGTCAATATGGCATGCATAAAAACAGGGCGGTTACATAAAAAATGCAACTGCCCTGTTTACTATTTTAGTGACTTAAAAACATCTTCGCCTAAGAATCTCTCCCAGTATGCTAATTCCCCATCTGGAACAGACTTGAAAGTGGCACGTATCATCTTACACAGATAAATTGCCTTCGCCTTCAAATGCTTACTATTGAACTCATAACTTAGTTCTGTGTCAGCCATCATAAGATTTTCAAAGATTCTAGCCCTATCTTCATTAGGAAACGTATTCGCATAATAATCAATATAATAGATATTATCTACGTTATTTCTACTCTTTTCATCATTTGGAGTATATAAAGCATTATTTACTGCATCATACTCCACACCATTATCATCCATGTATGCATATCGGTAATCATGGTCCTTAGGGTTTAACTTATACCAGTTATCGAATACACTGGCCTTAAGCTTCCCTTTCTCCATGAGATACTCCATACGGCTTTCCATGGCATGCATAATCTCATGGGAAAGACTGGTCTCTATGCTACTGCTATAGGAAACATCCATAACAATCATTTGGCTTCCCCGATATTGAAGTGCAAACCCTCCTGGATTGCTGATACCGTATTCACTTCCTTGAACCAAAGTACCACAAAGATATAGGTCAAAATTCTTGATACTTCCATATTTAAGTTCCTTAAAGAAACCTTTTGGATATCTTGAAAGAACCTTCTCCACTAGTTTTAATGCATCATTGGTAACACTCTCATCATACATGGCATTTACTGCAAAATCTGGGAAATAACGTACTACCTTATCTCTAATATAAATATTTACACCATATTCCTTTGCCAGGCGATCTGCATATTGGTCATTATCCTCTGCCGTAATCTCATCGGAACCAGTAAATGCTAATCCTGGATTCTCACTAGTAGAAGCCTCAGGTTCCGCGTCTAAATCCCAGATTAACACGCCTGTATAACCTTCATTTGAGTATAACATAATAGCCGTCTTTTTATCTGGAGAGACTTGCAAGGAATTAGAACTGATATAATAGTAAAGCTGGGTTGTATCATCAGAGATTGTCTGACCACTAAGGTTTAGTAAGGTATCTCTGTCTATTTCCGTCATCTTCTCCACTTGCATATTATCCGCATTGTATAGACGAATTACACCACCACCTGATGGAGTTAAAGAACCAGGTAATTTTGATACAGCTAGAATAGAGTTCGTCAAGCCATTTAGCTGAAAACAACTACCCTCCTCAGGATCCACAAAATACTTTTTACTTAACACTCGTGGTTGGTCGATATGAAAAGTCTCTATATATCCCTTGGATATATAATCATAATCTGCCATCGAGTAGAGCTTACCACTTGTTACAAGATTATTGGAATAGTCCCCTAAATCAAGTATCTCCTTGGTAGTAATATTAAGTATTAAATAAGATACACCACCTGTACTATTGGAATACTGAACAGTAAGATGACTATCATCACTTGTCATCTGCAACAGCATTAAAGACAAGAGTTTATCTGAAAAAGTAGTAATTAAAGAACTAACCTTTGATTCTGTATTATACTTATATAATGTGTACCCATCTCCTCCTATATAGTAAAGGCTCGTTCCATCATGAGCACTTACTACAGAGGAAAAAGTCTCTGGCATTTCCTCACTATACAGAATCTTATTAAGGTCTTTGTCTAGAAATAAAAACGTATTGCTCCAAGTAGAAGAAAGAAAGATATTGCCATTGGAACTGACAGTACACTGGTCTATATATGTTTGGTAATCAAAATCTGCTGCCTTCTCGGTTGTTCCTGAATAGATGTTATACAGTGCAATCTTTAATTCAGCGTTTGCTCCTCGGTACAGTACAATAAGTGTATCGCTGTCGTAATAATAACACCCTTCTATAGAATAGTTGGGTATAGCCAGCTTCTTATCTGCAGCATATAGGGTCCCTAAAGTGTTTGCTTTCTCTCCAACAACCTGAAGCTTCGTAGCTTCCTCTTCTTCCTCCGTGTTTGGTGTTTCAGTGGCTGGTATCTTTGAAGGTTTACTTGTCTCATCACTTGTGGAAGACTGTGGAGCTGGATTCTTTTCTTTGTTACATGCAATTCCTGTGGCAACTAATATGATTATTAATACAATTGCCATACATCTTCTTTTCACATAATCTCCCCCTTTTCCTAGATTTAAAGAAAGCTGTAGAAGTTTAAGCAACAAACTCCCACAGCATTTATTATATCATAATATCTATTCCAATACACAAAACGTTATATATTCTTTAACTATTATATAATTTGCATATATTATACACATTCATATACATTAAAATGATACTCTGAGGTAGCTTGTAGGCCTTCGTCTTCAAGTCCTTCCTCTAATATAGAAGCTCCTCCAAAAAGAGTAATTTCATCTGCGAGACTTACATTAACTCCTAGTTTGTTAATCCAGTGTAAAATATGGTGATCTTTCAACATAAGCATTGGACGAATCATAGACATCCCTTGATTCTCTAGCTCAACGATTGGAGAGAGAACTATCTTTTTCTTCTTACGAATAAAGGTCATTAAGGTAGCCTTCACCACATGGTTATAATTCTGATGTAATGCCATACGGTTACAGTTACTAGCCTTCATGGATTGATATAATTCTTCCTTGTAATCAGAATCTATTATATGATAGTTGCTAATACCAGCAAATTCTATCACTTGCTCTACAAGGCTGTCTACTTTACCACATTTTTGCTCCACAAAATACTCTATTGTAAAATCATAGTTTCTATCTTTCTGGTATTCTAGAAAAAATGCTAGTAAGGTTAATGTATTACAATCCCAAGCAATTTCTAATGCAACTCGATCACCTGGTTTAATCATCTCATACTTCTCTATCGTAGACTTACATCTATCATAAATATGTGTTTTAAAGTATTCATTAATTAGTACGTCATTTTCTTTTTTTTGATTTGTATTCTGCATGTATGACTCCTTATACTGTCTAATCTTCACTATATTTTTACTGTCTTATGTATATCATCCAATTTTTCTTCTAGTCAATCATTGCCTCATAATATCTTTAAGACACATTGCAATATAATATATTTATCAGTTAAAGTCAATAATATTTATCATTTATAAATTATACTAATACACTAATAATTTATCGTTTTATATAACTTGTTTCATGATTTAACAAATACTTCTATGCTTGACTTATCACCTTGGTATGTTATAGTTAAAGATATTATTTTACGATGAAATGAGGTTTCGCTATGGATAACAAAAGAATTGTTGTAGCACTTGGTCATTGTGCATTTGGAACAAAGTTTCCGGATCAACAGGTTGCTGTTAAGGAAGCTGCAAAAGCAATCGCTGATTTAGTTGAGGAAAAATATCAGATTGTAATTACCCACAGCAATGCCCCTCAGGTTGGTATGATTCACACTGCTATGACGGAATTCAGCCGTCTTAATAATGACTATACCGTTGCTCCGATGTCCTTATGTAGTGCTATGAGCCAGGGTTACATAGGCTTCGATTTGCAGAATGCCATTCGTACTGAATTACTTAATCGTGGTATTTACAAACAGGTTTCTACTATTATCACTCAGGTACGTGTTGAACCATTTGACGAAGCTTTTCATAAGCCTAGCAAGGTAATTGGTAGGTACATGACTGAGGAAGAAGCCAAAGAAGAAGAGGAAAAGGGTAATTTTACAGTTTATGAAGAAGGAAAAGGCTTTAGACGAATTATTGCATCACCAAAGCCTATTGATTTCTATGAAACAGATGCAATTAAAGCATTACTAGATGCCAACCAAGTTGTCATAGCTTCTGGCGGTGGAGGTATTCCAGTACTACAACAGGGTGCTAGATTAAAAGGCGCCAGTGCAATTGTGGAAAAGGATTTGGCTAGTGCAAAACTTGCAGAGCTCGTTGGTGCTGACACCCTTCTATTCCTAACTGGTATTGATAAGGTATATAAGAATTTTGGTACAGCCGAAGAGGAAGGTCTTGATCAATTAACCTTAGATGAAACCTCTTCTCTCATTGATGACAATCAGTTTACCTCTGGGTCTATGCTGCCTAAAGTACAAGCTGCTGCCAGCTTCGTAGCCCTAGATCCTAAAAATATCGCTATTATCGCTGACTTACATGATGCGAAAGCAGCGGTTCGTGGTAAAGCTGGAACACTATTTAAATAAAACAAAAATCCTGGAGCTCCAAGCTCCAGGATTTTCTTATAATACACGTCTCGCAGTATAAATCGGTCTATGATTATACCTTGATATGATAATTCCTTCTTTAGCATTGCTAGCATGGATAACCTGTTTATTTCCAATATAGATTGCAACATGGTTGATTGTGCCATTGGTTGCATAAAACACTAGATCTCCTGCTTTTAAATTGCTAGTACTTACTCTTCTACCAACTGTAGCTTGTTGTCTTGATGTTCTTGGAAGCTTGATTCCAAACTTCTTAAACACACCTTGCGTATAACCTGAACAATCGGTACCATTAGTTAAGCTAGTTCCACCATAAACATATTTGTTACCTAAAAATTGCTTGGCATAAGCAATTAGCTTGGATGCAGTGGAAGTAGTTGAACTGCTAGAGCTTGTTGAAGTATTACCAACCGCTACTGCATATTGATGTTTGTAGCTTAAAGTTACATAGTCACGATGTACATAACCATTCTTACCTTTATAAGATACTTTCACCCAATCCTTAGATGCGGCTTTTACTTCTAATTTTGTGTTCTTAGTAACATTTCCTAAGATTTTAGCTTTTGTAGATGCCTTAGCTCTTACTCTAAGCTTGGTAGCTGTTACTTTAGCCTCGCGGTCTACATATTTACTATATAGTGCAGTGGCTTCCTTACCGATTTTGATATAATCGGTATGAACATAACCCTTTACTTTACCAGAGGTTATCTTTGCCCATTGACCGCTAACAGAGTTCACTGTACAGATAGAGCCCTTATACAGGCGACCTACAACTGCACTATCTGTAGTTGCCTTACTTCTAATATTTAAATAACTAGAAGCAATGGAGATACCTGGTTGGTTTTGTTGTCGAGTGCTTGCTTCAACCTTAACAACATTATCCGCGCCAAACACCTCTGGAGTTACCATGCTTAAAAATAATATAAACGGGGCAACTAGGCATATGGCTATCTTGCGTAAATCATGTCTTGTCATATGTTTCACCATTTCAGTTTTTATGCTTCGTTTTCCGGTTACCCGTCCATTATAACAGAATATGTATATAATATACCTGGTAATACATGGCATATCTCTGAAGTGGCTGGCGAAACTCTTTTTTATAAGTAGATTGCAGAATTTCCATATTTATACTATACTAAAAATGCTTGTATTTATACAATTTTATATTGACATAAAGGGGGCAACCACATGAATGATGCCAAACTATTCAATCGCTTTCCGGAATTGATTTCCCCGGATCTAATACTTCGGAAAATTACTACAAAGAACCTAGAAGATCTATATGAAATATGCAGTAACGATAATCTTTACCTATACAGACCTTCACAAGCCAAAAAAAACTACGCACTGGTATATAACCTGATAACCCAATACCAAAGAGATTATACAAAGCAAAAATCCATGGTGATTGGTATCTACCTAAGAAGTGCACAGGATAAACTAGTAGGCTTTGTGGAGGTCTATAATTTTGATAAATTAGTCAATATGGCCAACATTGGTTACGTTCTCAATGAAGCATACTGGGGGCAAGGAATCGCATCAAAAGCGGTTCATATGACAGCTTCCTATCTGTTTGGGACAGGTGGTCTAAATCGGATTCAGGCTTATGTGGTAAGCGAGAATGCTCGGTCAAGGCATGTGTTATTACGAAATCATTTTACCCATGAAGGAACCTTAAGAGAAGGGATTCACTGGCCAGATAAGGGAGTCATTGACATTGAATTATTCGCCTTACTGAGAAAAGAACATCATGCAAACCTATTCCCAGATTAAATTACGAATCTTTCCTTCCTTAAAAGCTTCAATGGTCATACATACTTCGTCAACCACTGTTTGTCTAGCCTCCTTGCTAGCCCAAGCAATATGTGGCGTAATGAATAGACGGTTACTATCCTGAAAGGATAAAAATGGGTGGTCTACTGGCATCGGTTCTTGAATTACAACATCTAGAGCAGCTGCCCCGATTTGATTCTCTTGTAACGCATGAATTAAAGCTTCTTCCTCAACAATAGCTCCTCTTCCTGCATTTACAAGAATGGCACTAGGTTTCATCTTCTGAAATGCTTCTTTATTAAAGAGTCCTTTACTTTGCTCTGTAAGAGGCGCATGGATACTGACAACATCTGAGCGCCTCAACAGTTCATCAAAGCTTACCCTCTCATAATCAAGACAAGAATTATTGCCACTAGTAGAATAATAGATGACCTTAGCTCCAAAAGCCTCAGCTACCTTGGCAACCTGCTTCCCTATGGCCCCTAGACCACAGATACCATAGGTTTTACCTTGAAGCTGAGAAAACTTATGGCTCATATAAGTCTGTTTTTTATGTTGTACATAATGCCCTTCTTTTACAT
>JAEZQN010000054.1 GCA_023441145.1 Bacillota bacterium | reverse complement strand
AACAAGGATAAGATAGCAACCATCGTTGCAAAATATCCATCTCAGATTCAAAATCAAGATGAGATATATCTATCCAGTATTATAGAAAAAAATTGTGGTGTATGGGTGAATACCGTTAATATATCTGATGTTGCCATTGTGTATACACCAGAGAACGCAAACACAGAAGGTACTGATACAACAGGTGCTGATACAACAGGAACTACTACAACACCTCCTACTACAACAGCTCCTGCTAATAATGGAAAAGGACTTAATTTTGTGGGATATAAAGCCACAACACAATTAAGCTTTCAAGCAGACTATGACCAGATGAAAAAATTAGTTGCCTTTATTAATAACCATTCCAGTCGTAAGTCCATCAGTGCGATTACTTTGGCTGTAGATAGTACCACAGGGCTCCTAACAGGTACCTTGGACTATAATAGTTATTGCTTAGTTGGTGCAGATACTACCTATAAACCATTAGAAATTCCTAGTCTGCCTTCTGGAGTAAAGAATATATTTGGTGATATGGTTCAAAATAGAGAGACAGAATAGATAGAGACAGCTTTATAGAGAAAGCGAGGGAGAGTCTATGTATGGTTTAAAGCCTTTGAAACATGGGAGTAAACAAAGAAAACAGAATAGAGGATTTTCCCTAGTTGAGGTTCTTGTAAGCATATTTATTCTTGCCCTTATTGTTGCACCAATATTAGGTAATATTGCTCAGGCTACACGGATTAATCAAACATCTAGGAAAATGCAGAATGCATCCAACTTAGGCCAAAATATGATGGAGGGATTAAAGAGCCAAGAATCCTTTGTAGAGGTAGCTAAGCAGTTAATTTATAAAAATCACGGAGTACCCTTTGATTTATTTTCTTTAGCTGACATAGGTAGTATTGTTACAGACCAAATAGAGTTAGATGCGGCTACCAATACTTATATTCCTGTGGCGGACAAGTGTATTACAAGATTACTTGATCCAGTTACTAGTGACTATACCTATTCATTAAAGGAAAATGCTAGTGGGGTCTATCAATTCCAAGCATCCAATATAACTTATAATGGAAGCAAGTATTGTGCTAAGATAGAGTATAATTCTTCTGCTTATAATAAAACAAAGCCTGAGGATCCGGATAAATACAATGATGTAGACATTCCTATATTACCATCTGTTTCAGATGATAAGAATGCAGTAGTAACCCTTACATATCAAGATGATTGGGCAAAAAGTACCTTGAAACAACAATATAATGTATATTTCAATAGTACCTTTAATGAGGACAATACGGTTACTAATACTGAGATTGGTAAGGACATGAAACGTCTTCTTAAGTTAGAGATAAACTATGATGCTACAAAAGGAAAATATATAGTCAAAGGAACCTTTACCTATACCTTGTCTAGCCTAATTCCTTCAGGGGGAGAATATAAAGATGTATTCTATCTGCAGGAGTTTAACCAATTAGAAAATGTGTATCTATTTTTCCCGCCTAACCTTAATCTAAAAGGGGATGAAATTGAGGTAGACAATAATCTTACTGGTGATGCAGCTGATTTGAACTTATACTTAGTAGAGCAGTTGGATAACGAATTAGTAGAAAGTGGGCAGTATAAACATCTTATGAATTTGTACTGGTTGACGGTGAATCTTACTGAGGCACAGCCTCCATTAGATCCAACCACAAATGAATATATCTACCATACCAAAATAAGAACCAATCTAGGAAGTACCATTCTAGACTTTGATGGAAAATCTAGAATTATCTATCCAAATATATTGGTGAATAAGTTAAATCAGCAAGTACTAATTGATCGAGATACGGATAAAACGAGAATCTATAATATTACCATTGAATTGTATCAAGAACCTGAGGCTGGTACGGCAATGTTTAAGCCAGAGGACTATATAACCACCTTTACCTCATCAAAGGGGGAATAAATGTGAAAAAGTTAAATTTAAAAGGAAAAGCTAATAGAGGTTCCACTATAATTATTGTCCTAATTGCCATGGCTTTGGTGGGAATTCTGGCAACCATGGTATTAACTATGGCTGTATCTAACTTGCAAATGAAGCAGGTAGACAAAGGGGCAAAGACTAACTTCTATAGTGCTGAGGTGGCTTTAGACGAGCTTAAAACAAAGCTTGAGGAAGAGGTTACAGATGTTGTTGAGAGTACCTATACTGAGATCATGTTACAATATGCATCTTTACCTATTGGAGATAGAAGTCAAGAATTCAAAGAAAGTCTGGCCTATAACTTAAGTAAGGAGTTCGATGCGTTAGGAATTGTTACAGATACCAATTTTAACAATGTTAATACAAAATATGATTTGGTTCGACTCAAGGATTACTTAACAGATACCTATACAGAGACTACGATATCTGCTAAAAATGGACAGAATATACTAGAGTGTCTCTTTGTTGCTAGCGATCCAGAGAAACAGTACATATGCTTTCGTAATTTGACGTTAGGATACACGGAAACTGGGACAAAATTCTATACACAGATTACAACAGACATCAAGGTGAGAATTCCCAATGCCAATTTTGAAGCAATTGGCGTGCGGCCATCTTACACCGAGTATGCTGTAATAGCTAACAGGCAGCTCCTAGCAGATAATGGAGAAAGTGGAAGTGTGGAAGGCAATGTATATGCGGGTAATTATGGGATACTGACTAGACTAGGGGCGACTCTTAATTTTAATAGTGATCAGATTATTGTAGAAAATAATATTGCTACAAATGAAGGTGGTACTATTACCAAGACGATTTGAACCCTACAGATTTGTTGGTACAGAGCAATATATGGGCCGAGAATATTGTGACTACTGCAGCTAGTAGCACCAGTGGGATTGCAGCTAAGCTAGATATAAATGGAAATCTATATATAGCAGATGATGTCACCATCAATGCTCCTAATAGTACCATAAAACTAAGTGGTAGCTATTATGGTTATGGGTATGAAGATACTCCACAAACTAGTAGTGCTATGATAGTCAATCGCAACAAGTCTTTGTTGGATTTGTCAGACCTAGAAAATGTGTTTATTGCTGGTCGGGCCTATATTGAACCAGTGGAGACTACCATAGAGAATATAAGAGAAAGTAGTGGAGTGGTACTTACTGGTGAGGCTATCTCCAGCAAAGGAAATCAGTTGGCTTACTTATTGCCAGGAGACTGTATTGGGGTGCGCACAGATGGAAGTAATGTTGGCCATAATCCTTTAAGTCTTGCTGAGTATGATGCTCTAAGAAATGCTATGAGGGCAGACAGTTCTATTCTTGAGGTGGATAGCGACTATGTATTAGGCTATAGTGGGAAAAAATTATCCTACTATGTTGATCCAGTGGAACCATTTATTCGCATCTTTGACAGAACCAACACCTCAACTTTAGTGTATTACTATCCTAATTTTCAAAGTGAATTGAAAGCCAATGAGTATTTTAAGGATTACATATCCAGTAGTGATAATTTAGAAACTCTATTACAAAGACTAGAAGACAGTGAATCCTATATACGACTACCGAATAATATAGTAAATAATTCAACTTCTGGACGTAAGACTTACTCTGGTAATATTGTTGCTTATACCAATGGTTCAACTGCTAATCTCTATACCTATGATAATACCGTGGATGCTGAACTACCAAAGCAGTATAAGAAGGAAGCAGACGATTTGAAAACTTTATATAAGGCTTATAAGTTAAAATTGGTTCCATCAGTGAAAGGTTACTCCAATACCGAGTTGGACCCTGACAATTTATTTGATAGGCTATTGGTAAAAACGAGTGGAGATGCTAATTGTCCTGGTATCTATGAGCTAATCTCTGGAAAGTCCATGGGGCCAAATTCTTCATACCTATTTGAGGAAACGAGCTATAGTGAATATGGTAAATTTATGCTTGTAACCAATACTAAGACTACTGCAGAGGATGTGTTTGATCGTACCACTGCATTTAAGGTTGATTCAAGTATCAGTCCAGATGTACACATTATCATTGCAACAGGGGATGTGGAGGTAAGTGCTAATTTTAATGGTATTATTATTAGCAATGGGATTGTTAAAATTAAAAATGGTGCAAAGATTACTGCCAATGCAAAGCAGGTATTTGACTTGATATGTCACTCAGAAGTTCGGACTATATTTCGGGATTATAACAGTTTTCCAATTTATCTGACCAATAATAAGGAGGAGCAAATTGATGTTAGTTCTTTAATTACTGAGGAGAATTGGAGTAAAAACTAGAGAAAGGAGTGCTATTCCATGGAGAAAAATAAGGGAGTTACACTAATTGAATTGATTATTGTAATAGCAATTATTGGAATTTTACTCGGTGGCATAGCGCTTTCATTTAGTATTTTGAATTCTGCAGATATTCAAGGCTGCGCACAGACCTTAGACTCTTCCTTAGAAAAGACAAAAAATGAGTGTATGACCAAGGCAGAGCAGCAGTATATGGTATTGTACAAAAGCACAGACCCTGATTATAGTGGTTATTATGTAGGAAGTGTTACAGAGGCAGATTTAGCAACTTATACGTATGCTCCTGAAAATGATAGGAAAGTGGGAAGTGCTAAGATTCAGATTAGCGTCACCTTGGATTCTAGAACAGTTATTGATGTTGCAAGTAATCCAGTATTCATTGCCTTTGATCGAGGAACAGGTGCCTTTAAAAATATAGTTACTGGGATACCACCTTATTCTACAGGAAAATATCCTGTTTGTATTACTGTTACCAATGGAGCAAGAAATAGCATTATAAACTGCGTGCAAGCAACAGGAAAGCATTTTGTTGAGTAAAGGAGGATGCTATGAAAAACAAGGGATTTACTTTACTTGAAGTGTTAGTAACAGTGGCCATAATGGGATTGGTTATTGTATTAGTAAGTGGATTTATGAGCACTGGAATGAAAACCTCCTCTAGAGCAAATGTGGAAACTAATCTACAAAAGGAAGCGCAGACAGGGCTTAATCAAGTCACAGATTGGGTTATGAGTGCTAATCATGGTATCGCTGTATATGAAGCTTGTGCACACTATACTAGGGCAGTGGGTATTTATCATGATGGAGAGACTGCAGAGGATAAATATGTACAGATTCTTTTTTATAGAGAAGCAGATAAAAAGGTATACTACCATAAGGAGGAGATTGTTGCTTCCTTTCACGGAACCGAGACCGAGATTATGGCTATAGCAGCTTCCATTGATACATTAGGTTCCTGGGATAATTACTTATTTTGTGAATATGTAAAAGACTTTAATATGGATATCGCTCATATAAATGAGAAGTATGTAGAGCTTGTTATGGTGTTGGAGCTTGAGAATATTCAGTACAATCAAGAACCAAAAAAGATTATGTTACGTAATAAGCCAGTTATAAATCCAACCGATTATAAATAATCATTTATAATAGTAATTTAGAAATAGAAGGTTACAGCTAATGATTGATATGTTACAATTAGCTGCAACCTTTTTTTGCGTGATGCAAAGGTATGTAAGAAGGCAAAGTGAGGATAAATGGAAGGGAGATTCTTTGTGGAAATAGAAAAGAAGTTTTTAGTGAAGCAGTTACCAGATGAACTTGACCGATTTGAGAAAAAGGAAATTGAGCAGGGATATCTTTGTTCAGGTCCCATTGTGAGAATTCGAAAAAGTAATGACGATTATATTCTTACCTATAAATCGAAACAAGGGGTTAGTAAAAGCTTAGAGAAGCTGGCTAAGGTATGCCATGAAGTGGAGCTACCTTTAACAAAAGAAAGCTATGAACACTTACGAGAAAAGACGGATGGTCAAATTATAACTAAGACCAGGTATTTGATTCCCCTCTCTCACGGTCATACAGCAGAGCTGGATGTCTTTCATAATCAACTAGAAGGATTAGTAATCGTTGAGGTAGAGTTTTTAGATGAAGAGGCAATCCATCACTTTATAGCTCCCCACTGGTTTGGTGAAGAGGTGAGTCATGATTATCGCTATGGAAACAGTTATTTGTCTAAGATAAATAATTTTAAGGATTTGTAAATAAATAATCTCAAGTATTAAATTCTTGTAAACAAACATTGAAAACATATACTTATAAAAATATTTATGCTATAATGATGAATAGCTGTTTTTTATTAAGTGATTGTTATAAGGAGGCGTAAGACTTATGGAGTTCTCTATTTTTGGAGTATTATCTACCGTGACAAGTATAGTATATAGTGCGATTAACTCCTATACGGTGTTCCTTAATGCCCAGTTAGGGCTGATTGGAAGCAGTACTCTTGCGGCCCTTCTTTTCATTGTGACTCTTGTACTACTTATTCAGTTAGTAAAGAGTAAAAAGATTGCTAGATTAACAAAAGATGAGAAGAAGAAGCTTGAAGAAAGCTATGAGGATTTTGAAAAGAGTTATGGAGATTTAGCTATTCAGCAAAAAGAGTTAATGAAACGCTATGAAGAATTAAAGGCGGATGAAGAGCGATATAAGAAGTTAGCCTTTATTGATTTACTGACTGAGTTGCCTAATCGAGAGGCCTTAGTGGAAAAGTTGGATAATATTTTCCGTACTTTACGTCCTAAGGAGCAGGTTCAGCTGATGTACCTGGATATAGATAATCTTAAGGAAGTCAATGATACTCTTGGTGTGGTTTATGGTGATGAGCTGCTAATAGATGTTACTCATCGCATTAAGCAGGCACTGGATGTAAATGATTATTTCGCTCGTTATTCTGGAGATGAATTTGTTATTCTGACACAGAATATGGAAGATATCGCAGACTATGATGAAAAGGTTAAAATGATACAGAAGGTATTTACGTATCCTTTTTCCCTTGCTAGTAAAGAGTGCTTTGTATCTGTAAACATGGGCATTTGTATGTTAGGTAAGGATGGTAAGAATACTCAATCTATTTTGAAAAATGCCAGTGCAACAATGAATTATGCTAGAAGCTTAGGTAAGAACCAATTCTGTTATTTTGGAGAAGAGATACAGAATATTTTAACAGATAAGATTAAGAGAGAAGCAGAGATTCGAACTGCTTTTGAAAACAATGAGTTTTATTCATCGTTTCAGCCTATACTTGACCTTAAAAATCGTAAGGTGAAGTGCTTTGAAGCATTGCTTCGGTGGAATCATCCTGTAAATGGAATCTTACTGCCTCAGGATTTTATTGAAGCTGCTAAGGAGACTGGAGTTATAGTGCCTTTAGGAGTGCAACTTCTTAGACAAGCCTGCCTAGCATTAAAGAGCTGGGAGGATATTGGTTATAAGGATATATGCATTATGATTAACTTTTCTGAGCGACAGTTATTAGATCCAGATATGATAGCTAGTATCCAGATGACTTTAGCCGAAACTGGAGTGAGTGCTAATCAAGTGGTACTCGATATTTCTGAGACAGTCTTTGGTCAAAAGGAAGTTCTACTACTTAATCAGCTTGAGGAACTACGTAAGCTAGGTATCAAACTGTGTCTTGATAATTTTGGCATGAATAAGGGTGCCTTAATGCGAATTAAGGATTATAGATTTGATTGTATTAAGCTTGATGCTGTATTGTTACGAGATATCGAGCAAGATTCTTGTCTTCAAGATTTTGTGAATAACCTAAGCCGTCTTATTGAGGGATTAGGAAGTAAAGTGATCTATGGCGGAATAGAGAGTTCTGGGCAGTTAGACGTCATTGATAGCGAGATTCATTATTTAGCTCAGGGATTTTTGTTTGGACAGCCAATTGATCAGACTGAGATCATCTCCTATTTAGATGCTTGGGTAGAGTAGGAATGTGAGAACAGAGGGTATTTCCTATGAAAAGATGGATTTTCATAAGCATTGAAGTAATACTATATGGTGTATTTCTTTGGATAGATATGTTTGTTCCTAGAGGGACAAACATATCTATTTATGTGAAGTACACTAGTATACTTCTATGCTTTTTTTATGTTCTGTTATCTTGTGATGAAAATATGGAAAAACAGGACCAAAGCTTAGTTCAACTTATTTTGTTATTTACGTTAATTTCAGACACATTTTTATTGCTAATTGGGAATTATGCATTGGGTATGACGACCTTTTTAGTGGCTCAGTTATTACATCGTTATCGCTTGAGAAGGGGTAGGAAGCAAAGAATTTATCAAGTTGCAATCCCAGGGTTTATCCTTTTAGTATGCTTATCTCTTATGGGGATGGCTTTGGATTATGTTTTAATTGTAGCAGTATTCTATTTCTTATGTATGGTTACCAATGCAGGTTATAGTTTAATCCACCGGGAGAATGTTATATATACCATAGGATTAACCTTATTTTTATGCTGTGATATCAATGTAGGGTTGTTTAATGTCGCCTCCTATATAGAGATTCCAGAAACACTAAGTTTCTTTATTAACCATGTAGTGTCAGTTCTTATGTGGTTATTTTATTTGCCAAGTCAGGTGTTGTTTGCTCTAAGTGTAAGGCCCCGTGTCTGTCATAAAGACTACAGATAATGTAATAAAACAGAATAGTAAATATTTGGGAATTCTGCTATGATTGAATTAGTTAAGAACAATTAATTCAGTATAGTTATGAATTCCCTTCTTTTTTATGGCAAGTCTGTAATTTATCTTTTATAGCACTTCTTTTATAGGTAGATCTTTGAATCTATGTTTGTTCATAGGAATGTGAACGCTCTTGTGTTATCCCATTTTATTTTAGAAGGTAGAGATTTTTGCTTAAGGAGGTAGGAAGGAAAGTTTAACTTAGTAGAAGGAGTATACTCTGACTTTAGTGAATCAAGTTCTTATTCTATAAATTATAAAGGGATTGGAGTAGAAGTGTATGGAGTATCAGCAGTTTGTAGATGATGTAAGGGATTGTATTAGTATTAAGATTGATGATGGTTATGAGGTCAAGGTTAATCGGGTTATGAAGAATAATTCTGTGGAGCTAGATGGTATAGTCTTTTTTAAATCTGGCGATACCATCTCACCCAATATTTACCTGAATCAATATTATCTAAGGTACCAAGAAGGGGAGACCTTAGAGACCATTGCTGATGATATTATTAGTACCTATGAGTATAGTATGAGAGAACAAGCTAAAGAATATGGAGATCTTACTTTTACCTTTGAGCAGTTTAAGGATAACATTATTTATCGTGTGGTAAACTACAATCAGAATAAAGCGTTGTTAGAGAGTGTTCCTCATGTACGGTTTTTAGATCTTGCAATCACCTTTCACTGCCTAGTAAAGCAGGATGAGCTTGGAATCGGAACCATACGCCTGACCAATGAGCATAAGGAGTTATGGAACTTAACTGTAAAGGAGTTAATGAGGCTGGCTTCACAGAATACAGAACGTCTCTTTCCTATCAAGATTAGTACCATGGAAGAGGTTTTGGCAGAGTTATTCCATAAAGAATGGGTCACTGGTGAGAGTGAAGAGGTTGATGAGCTTGTAAGGGGCCTAGATAATAACCTTGAATTATTAAAGGAGTTACAAGAGGAGAGTGAACAGGCAGAGGACGATATCGTGGATTATACAGAGGATTGTCCAGAGGATTATACAGAGGAGATGCTGGAGGCTATGCTTAGTGATATGATGCAAAAGCAGAAGGCTCCAAAGATGTATATTTTAACGAACTCTGTAGGAATTAATGGTGCGACAGCCATGATTTATAGAGATGCTATACGTAACTTTGCAGATATGTTAGAGACGGATTTCTATATTTTGCCATCCAGTATCCATGAAGTTATCTTAGTACCATATGAGGATTCCCTCAGTAGAGAAGAGTTAAAGGATATGGTTGGTGAGGTCAATTGCACTCAGGTACCAGTGGAGGAAGTACTATCCAATCGTGTATACATTTATCGGAGAAAGACCAATATGATTGAAGTATAGATAAGGGGCTGTAAAAAAACAGCTCTGACGAAATGCCATAGCGACATCGCTTGATGTTACTATGGCATTTCTAGACTTTTCTCTAAAAAACGGTTCACTTAATAAACCTGTGCAATTACAGGCTAACTAACTATCATTATTGGTCCAAATCTCATGCTATTAACTGCATTCGTTTCCTTTTATTATGATGTTTG
>JAEZQN010000010.1 GCA_023441145.1 Bacillota bacterium | reverse complement strand
GAAAACTACTTTGCCATTCATTATGCCATTCACTCATTTCTACCCATTGATCGCACTCTGTTAAATTCTTATGAGCGAAATGGTGCATATTTACTTTCCCATTTTTGTTAATACTTCTCCGTTACATACAGGGCAATAATATAATCCTCCCTTTGTTGCTTTTTCAATGTCTGTCTTGACTTGATGTTCATCTAAAGCAGTTAGCATACTTAATACCTCCATTTATTATTTAGAAAACCTATTTTTATGCTATATTTGTTATGAATATCTACATCACCACTTTATCACCCCTTTCATTGTTAATATGTTTACATTTTAACATAAAATAGCCGAATTATCGAACATATGTACTAAGCTTTGATTATTTTTTTGGTGTTTTGTTGTATAACAACTTAACTGTTAATATAAAGTAAGAGAGGTACAACATGATGAAAATTAACTATGATGAATCGTTGGCATTCTTGAATCCAGAGCTTTCAAGTGAATGGAACTTTAAAAAGAACTATCCACTTACTCCTGCTGATGTGAAACCTAATAACACTAAATCAGTGTGGTGGAAATGCCTTGTAGATGGATATGAATGGAGTGCTCCTATTGCAAAAAGACATAATGGAAGAAAGTGTCCTGTATGCACTAACCAAGTGGTAATGAAGGGAATTAATGACCTTTCTACAACCAATCCTCAATTAGCAAAGGAATGGCATCCTACTAAAAATGTTGATATCTCAATTGATAAAGTAGGAAAGAATAGCAGTAAGAAGGCTTGGTGGCTTTGTGAAAATGGGCATTATTGGAAAGCTGTTATCGCAAAAAGAAATCATGGAAGAGGCTGTCCTTATTGTAGCAACAAAGATGTTTGGGTAGGTGATAATGATTTAAGTACTACTCATCCTGAAATAGCAGCGGAATGGGATTATGAGCTTAACGACGGCTTACTGCCTACAGGATTTACACGAGGAGCAGAAAAGAAAGTATGGTGGAGGTGTAATGAAGGGCATAGTTGGAAGGCTAGAATTGCTGATCGTTGTAAGAAGAATGGGTCTGCAACAGGGTGCAGTCAATGTAATAGTGTAAACTCTGCAAAGAAAGTACTTGAAAAACTAAATGTAGACACTTCTAATATTGAAGTTCTGCAAAATAACATTACTATTACGCATCCTGAATTGTCTGCTGAGTGGCACCCTACTAAAAATGAAGGTTTAAGGATTTCTGATGTTAGTTATGGTTCAATAAAGAAAGTATGGTGGAAATGTTCACAAGGCCATGAATGGCAAGCTCCAGTTTATTCGAGAACTTCAGAAAATAAGAATGGCTGTCCGATTTGTTCTAAACATACAGGTACATCATTTAGCGAACAAGCTGTGCTATTTTACATTAGTAAGATATTTGATTTGGCAGATGGAAGGGTTATTATTAATGGAACTGAAGCAGATATTTTCATTCCAACGCTTAATTTAGCGATTGAGTATGATGGAGTGTATTATCATAAGGACATTATGAGAGATATTAAGAAAAATGAGTTGCTTAAAGATGTAAATCTCATACGAATACGAGAGGCAGGATTGCCTATTATAGAAGATTTTAACTGTAAAAACTTCCAGTTAACTAAGAACAATCCTTCTGAATTAGGCTTAGTAATTGAAGATGTGATAAAGCATATTAGGTCTTCATATGAATTAAGTCCATGCGAAATTGAAACGATTAATAATATGCATATTGATGTTGTTTTAGATACTTCAAGTATTATGAGTCAATATATAGTAAGTAAAAAGAAAAATTCACTTTTAGAAAAACGTCCAGACTTAGCGTTTGAATGGCACCCTACTAAAAATGGAGATTTGACACCTGATAAAGTGACTTGTGGAAGTAATACAAAGGTATTTTGGATGTGCGAAAAAGGTCATGAGTGGGATTCTTCTATTAACAACAGGGTAAAGGGGTGTGGATGTAGGATTTGTGGCAATAAGGAGCTTCTTGTAGGGTTTAATGACCTAGCAACTATGTATCCTGAAGTTGCAGAACAATGGCATCCTACTAAAAATGGGAACATAACTCCTAATGCTATCCTATGTGGAGGAAAGGATAAATACTGGTGGATTGATCACAAAGGAAAAGAGAGTTTTTCGTCTGTAGATAGCAGAACTAGAAAGTATAGAATAGCCAAAAAGAATTTAGAAAGAGGCCAATAAAGGTCTCTTTTTTTGATGTTTAAGCAATATTTATTAGAAAAGTTTTCTTTTGGGGGAATATTTTTCTTATGTTAATCGTATAACAGCATAATAATAAATATTTAAATATTTATTTTCGAAAAGGAGGCACGATAACATGATTAAAAATATAAAAGTAACATATACAACTTCTATTGATAATGAAGTATTGCAGACGTTTAGAACGTCATGTAAGCAATCTAATTTAAAACAGAATGAAGTGCTTGAGGTTCTAATGAAGAAGTTTATAGAAGGTGAGGTTGGAGCATGGACAAGCAATCAATAAGAAAATTATATATGGGAGCTTTAGTAGGGCTTGATGTAACATTACTTCCTTGGGCTTTAAAATTCCCTTACTTTATAAAAGAATATGGTATCGGTAGTTCAGCTGAACAATGGTTGCAATACGGACCAATTAATTCATTTACTGACCTATTTGCTGATGGTGACTTAATGAAGATGTTCTTAATGTCGCAAGGCTTTGTAGTAGCCGGACTTGTGGGTATTGGTTGGGATATTATGAAGAATAGAAAAAAGAATAGAATTGCAGATGGGCTTGGAG
>JAEZQN010000402.1 GCA_023441145.1 Bacillota bacterium | reverse complement strand
GTATATTACCGATGAAGATTTTAGACATTTATGCCAATTACGCCCTAAATTTCTGATAGCCCCATATTTTTATTTAGACTTACAGGATTCAAATTTTGATAAATGGCTTGATATTAATTGTCAGTTTGTTGATGTTGCTAAAGAACAATCAGAAATTGATTTTTCGAATTTGGATATTTATGCACAAATAGTAATAAGTAAAAATATTTTATACGATGCAAATGCAATTCAGAAAATCGCTGCTGCATATAGCAGAACAAATTGTGACGGAATTACTATTTGGGTTGATAATCTAAATGAACATGAGGCAACAATATATGAGCTACAAGGGCTGATTAATCTCTTAAAAGCTTTACCGCAAAAGCCCGTTTATAATATGTATGGGGGCTATTTTTCTATTCTTCTTACCAATAAATCCATTGGACTCCTGGAAGGTGTTTCACATGGATTAGAATATGGCGAAAGTAGAAGCGTATATCCTGTTGGAGGGGGAATACCGGTATCCAAATACTATTATCTACCACTTCACCAACGGCTCGACTTCACCAAAGCATTTTATCTTTTAGAACATATTAAAGCGCTTGATACAACGCTCGAAAACTGGGGGACACCAGATAAGTATTATGAAGAAATATGTAAATGCTCACAATGCAAAGCAGTAATTAAAAGGGAAATGATCAACTTCATAGAATTCGAAAGCAAAGAATTTTATGAAGTACATAGAAAAAATCAAACACTAAGAAGGAAAAAGGCTTCTTCAGAAACAAAAAAAAATTGTTTATATCATTATCTACTATGTAAGAAGATTGAGTTTATACGCGTTAAAAATCAACCTATTAGTAATTTGCTTCAAGATTTAATGATACAAAAAAACGCTTATAAAAGCTCTGATGCAATTCAAGAGACCGAATTAGACTATCTTGAAAATTGGATTTCCGCTCTTAATCATTGATTCGGGGTTATTTATGATGGCAGACAAGACAGTATATATTCTTGGCGCGGGAGCCTCAAGAACAGCGAATCTTCCAGTACAGAATGGACTATTACCTTTTATATACTCAATCAGAATGAATGGCAGAAATAGTTCAATCGATCAGGATTTCTTATCTCTCGACATTAATGAAAAAATTGAGAGGGTGTGGGACGTATATCATATATTTGATAAATACAGGCAAAGTCTTGGCGAATTTATTGTTACCAATTTTTCTTCAATAGATAAAATAGATCAATACCATGTTGCAATTGAATTCGCTGATAGCTTAGAGGAAATTAATTATGAACATAAAAACGAATTTCTCTTTAAGGCATATGATATCGTCAAAAATGTAAATGTTTCATTAGAAGACTTGTTCACTATTTTTGATAATGTCGCAGTGGGTCGTGAGCATTTCAGACTATATTCTCCTGAAAAAATGGGGAAAATCCATAGTGAATTAAAGTTATGTATTATATATTCCTTGGTATACTCGATGGCAACAGAACTTGACGATAGGCAGTATAGGAGATTTTCAAAACTTCTATTGAATACTAGATTAGCCGCTACTCAGAAAGAGGATGTTCTCTCGGTCATAACAATGAATTGGGATGATGTATTGGAACATACATTATTTGAACTTTGTTCGACATACAATTCAACTATTAATAAAGGGCAGCAAAGAGTATACCCTGATTTGTGTTTTTATGATCACTCAATAAACGACAACTTAGAACATTTACCGTCAACCCTTATTAAGGCAAAGGGCCATAAGAATATAAAGATATTAAAAATGCATGGTTCGCTTGGTTGGCTAGAATGTCCAAAATGTGGTAGGATTTATTCTGATTTTACTAGAGAAATAGCAGCTGATGAATACTCAGGTGTACAGTGCCCTTATTGCAAATCAATAGATCCCTTAATTGGCGAAGATCCAGTTTTACGGAATCTTATTATTACTCCGACATTTATGAAATCATTAAGTAATTTAAATCTCAAAAATATATGGCATAATGCATACATAGATGTTAGTGAAGCGGATCGGCTTATCTTTATTGGATATTCTTTTCCAGATGCAGATTTTGAAATGCGTTGTTTATTAAAAAAAGCTGTTAAAACTAATGCAAAAATAACCGTTGTACTTCATAATGGGGATAATCCGCAGATTTTTATAAATGATTTTCTCTCAAAGGGATATTCAGAAGAAGAATCAGAGAAGTTAACTGCAAAAATGCAGTTTCCGGAGGTAAGATATAAATCCTTTTTTGGAGAAGATAAAGTTGAATTTTGTTATAAAGGATTACAAGGTTTTATAGATGAAATAGGAGGCGGACTTTGATGGAAAAAAAACATATGAATAGTAAAGATTTATTGCTTTGCTTTTTATATTCGCCAGGTCAGAAAAATATAATAAATGAACCTATACTTGGTAGAACAAAGTTAACAAAAATGATGTTTCTGTTTGAAAAAGAAATATATAATCAATTCTTCAGGGATGATATTGAGATTAGCTTACCTGAGTTTAAACCTTATTATTTTGGTCCTTTTAGCAATGATGTTTTTAATGATTTAGTATTTTTTCAATCTATTGGCATGATCCAAACTAACGAAACAACTATTCCTATTTCCATTGCAGATAAAGCCGAAAATGAAGAGGCATTTGGTGAGAATGATGATGAATGGGAAGAAGCCAATTTTGGTAATGAAGAAAAATATGAACTCGAGTATTCTCTGGCATCAAATGGAAGCCGATATGTCAAAGAAAAGATTTGGGAATTGCTATCAGAAAAACAGAAAGAAAAACTAAAACTGTTTAAAGCCCAAATAAATAAGATTTCTCTGGACGCATTACTTCGGTATGTTTATAATAAGTATCCTGAAGAAACAACAGAATCAATAATAGCTGATAAATATTTGGACAAATCTGGAGATTGACTATAATGTTGGAATCAGATATGACTGAATTAGGCATTAAATATTTACAACATCAAAAGAAATTCAGTATAGTCAGTCATGAAGTACCATTTCTATCTCGCTGTATTGATGTTGTATTACTTGATAATTCAGAACAATTAATATCTATTGAATTTAAAGTTAGTAAATGGCGGCATGCCATTGAGCAAGCAAATAACC
>JAEZQN010000389.1 GCA_023441145.1 Bacillota bacterium | reverse complement strand
CTATTGAAGAAATCCTTCGTTTTGCATTAGAAATGCGTCGGCGTGTTAAAGAGCAACTCAAGAAAATAGGTGGCATGGAATTTTATGATGTCAACTTTTCCTATATTGATAAAGACAACTTCAATGAAGAGTATGTACCCGTACCAGAACAAGGTGGTGGAAAACTTATTCCCGAAGGTATGGGAAAACCGGGACATATTTACACGATATCTCATGGTAAAAGTGGGATGATAGGTGTCTATAAATTAGAAATGCAAATGACATCAGGAACAGGTAAGTTTGAAAAAACGGGATTGGGTTCAGATAGAGAAGCTAAAGAGGCAGTAGAGACAGCTTATCGCTATCTTAAAGCTAATGGCAAAAATATTAGTGGAACTATTAGCACCACCACTAAAGACTATCTCATGCATGTACAAGATCTCAACGGTATTGGAATGACGAAGATGCTTACTTTGCCAGCAGTAGTTGCCATTGCATCAGTGGCATTAGGTAAACCAGCTATTAGTAGTGTAGTGGTGTTAGGTGATTTGAGTATTGGAGGAACTATTATCAAGGTAGAAGAGCTTGCTAATACGCTACAAGTCTGCTTAGATAGTGGTGCGAAAAAAGTTCTTTTACCTATTACATCAGCAGCAGATTTAGGAACGGTACCTGCTGAGCTTATGGGATGCTTTAATATTATTTTCTATCAAAGTGCTGAAGATGCAGTGTTTAAAGCGTTGGGAGTAGAATAAAAATAAAGTGCATTCCAGGTGTTAAGGAATGCACTTTATTTTTATTCTGTCAGGCTAGATAATTAAAATGCTTAAATGCACTAAGATCTAACCTATCAATTGTACTAAGATTTATGCTAGATACAGTTCTATCTTTAGTAAACTAATAGATCAAATCTATAACGGTTACAATTATACTGAGATTAGTAATTGAATCTAGAAAACTGAGCATGTCTTTTTTTCAGTATATTGCCATAAGAAGAGAATAATAAGCAACTGTGTCCACAAACTGAAGTTAACTTTTCAGAAATCATTAATATAAAGGTTCTTCGGATAATAATCTGATTAATTAGTTAATTGTGGTTGAAATGATGTATAATAAATATACAAAAAATAATAGTAGTTGGGGGCAATATGAAAGGGAATCTAGGTCATATATTAATAGGTATAATTTGTTGTGGAATTATCATGTTATGTATAGTTCAATTAGTAAGGAAATTATGTTCTAAAATTAAAAATACTATTTATTCTAATATCGGGGATACAAAAGAAATACTAGAGAGTATGAGACATCAAAAAAGATTGCAGATATTTATAAAGAATAAGAGAGCCAGATGGAAAAATAAAAAAGCTAAAACGTTGTCTGAAAGAAAAACAATAAAGAAATATATAAAAGATATATTTATTAGTGTTTTATGTAAAATCAAGGATAATAGTATCGACTATAAATTACTAGTAAAAATAATTGGGGTGATGGGGTTTATAGTTAGTTTATTAATGGTAACAGGAACACTTTCAATTAGGAATAAGCAACTAAATGATATTATTACAGATAGTGCAGCAATATGTTTGATTTTATATTTTATTGGATTTATTGTTATTTTAATTATAAAGCCAAGTAGTATTATGGATAAAATAATGGGATGCCTTTTAGCAATCTATTTGATTTTAATCATTGGAAATACTATTATTCAAATGATTGATAAATTTAAGCAGTATGATACTAGTAAAATTATTATTTGGTATTTGATTTTCTACGTTGTTGCCTACTCATTTTTTTATGCCATATGTAAAGGGTACAATAAAATTACAAGTACAATACTAGCATTAATTATATACATACTAGTACTATTTATAAGTGGTATTTATTTTGGTAGCTATCATCTTTCTACTTTTACAGATTATTATAGCTATGAAGCACATATGTTTGAACAATATAGTAAGAATGAACAAACATTTAAATTGTTTTGGATAACAATAAAAAATGGAATTATTAATTTCTATGTATTTCCTAATAAGGCAATACTAACAGGAGTGCCAATATTTCAATACTTAGTAGGGAAATTTACAGATATTGTATTATTGGGCTATATTATTAGTGCATTTAAGCCTAAAATGGAAGGCTTAAGTACTAGAAAAATAGCGCAGATTGAAAAATAAGAATAGGGGAAGAAGAAGTGGTTCCAAGTATAATACATACAAGGTAATCGCTTTTATTTGAAGAAATTTTTATGTAATGCTAAGGAGCTATCTTTTTCATCACATATATAGCAGTGAAATTAATATAGCAATGACAGACATCATCGTAGCTAATGCTTTATGGGAAGATGGTTTAATAAATTAAAAAAGCAGATGCTAAATATGTTATTCAACAAACTTAAACAATCTTAATTACATAATGAAAAGGCATAAAGGCTACTGTACATGCTAGTTTAGACGAGTATATGTACAGTAGCCTTTTCCTATAGAAGCTGCTACAATAAATATAAAAAAGACAAGGTGATGGGAGAAACAGCTAATGAAAAAATTTGAAGTAGTTGCAGCCATTATTATGTATGAAGATAAAATTTTATGTATGCAGCGTAATAAGGGAAAATATGATTATATGTCTTATAAATATGAGTTTCCAGGTGGAAAGATAGAGCCTGGCGAAACGAGAGCTCAGGCACTTAAAAGAGAGTTAGTAGAGGAAATGGCTCTAGAGGTAGAGATAGGGGATGAAGATTACTACATGAGTGTGGAGCATGAGTATCCTGATTTTACCATTACTATGCATAGTTTTATTTGCCGTGTACAAAGCCCGACTTTTGTAAGGAAAGAGCATGTGGATCATAAGTGGCTTACGAGAGAAGAACTGATGACCTTAGATTGGGCGCCAGCAGATATACCTATTGTAAAGCGTTTACAGGGGGCTTGTGAATGAATTTCATAGAGGAATTAAAGAAGGGGTTACACACAGGCTT
>JAEZQN010000387.1 GCA_023441145.1 Bacillota bacterium | reverse complement strand
ATGGGACAGAACCTCCTTTTCAAAATGAGTACGATCATCATTTTGAAGAAGGAATCAATGTTGATATTGTAAGTAAAAAGCCTTTGTTTTCCTCCAAAGATAAATATAATTCTGGCTGTGGATGGCCAGCCTTCACAAAACCAATTAATCATGGCTATGTTGATGAGAAGCAAGATTTCAGCCATGGTATGTTTCGAACAGAAGTCAGAAGCCACCACGCAGATAGTCACCTTGGCCACGTATTTACAGATGGACCAAAAGAGACCGGAGGTTTGCGTTACTGTATCAATTCTGCTGCACTAGAATTTATTCTAAAAAGCCAGATGGCTGAGCGTGGGTATGAAGAATACTTGAAAGATTTGTAGAGTCTAACAATACTAATCTTCATAAAAAAAACTATACTGGGAACGGGCTTAGATAAGCGGTCCCAGTATAGTTCTTTTTACTTGTTTACAAAAGCATTTCCAACCTTCTCACCAAGTTTAAGGTATGCTGTATTGATCGGATCAAATACAATGGCATCTATTTTATCTGTATCGATGCTACCGTCTTCTTTGATAACTCTTTCGTCTATACTGACATTAATAATTTCTCCAACAACACCATGTGGCGTAAAGTCAACTAACTTACACTCTAATGCAATCGCAAATTCATCGATTATAGGTGCATTTACAAACTCACTTTTTGTTGTATGTAATCCTGCCTTGCTTATTTTATCAGGAACATCATATCCAGAGACCACACCCAGATAATCCGCCGCTTCCGTATGTGGCACTTCTGCTACACATACTGTAAAAGCTCCCGTAGCTCTTATATTATCTGTTGTCTTGTGTGGTGATAAATCTATTATGATTTGATTCGGTCCGCAGATACCACCCCATGCTGCATCCATGGCATTTGAGGTTCCATCCCCATTATAGGTACCAATAATCATTACTGGTTGGGGGTATAAAAATGGTTTTGATCCATAATTTTTACGCATATCTATTCTCCTTTACCTTATTCCCTCTTTAAATAATCTTCTGCACAATACCTTCCAATCCTCTGTACCAGCGCTAACGCTTTTACAAGTTCTTCTTCAAAATCATCCTGTGCTGGGGTGTGATAAAACTTAAAATCCCTGTATAATTGCTTTCCATATTTCATTGCAACTTCTAAACGTGAATGGATTTTGCCTTCAAATTGTGAATCATATCTTCCACTCCAAGCGCATTTAGGCTGATAACTTACGATTAATTTGGTTGAATAATCGTTTGCCTCTTCATTACAAATTTCACTATACTTAGCTTCTATGGCTTTAGCAAAGAGATATCCAAAAAGTAGCTCCATGTGCTGATTATCCCATTTGGAGGTTCCGGCTGGCCACACCTTAAGCATACTTCTTACGTTGTCACAATCTCTAACATAGAACTCATCAGGTGCATCAAAGACATTACTATCTACATCATGATCGACAAAATACATATACTTAGCACGTATAACAATGGCACTTAAATAGGTTTGCTTCGCAGGTTCAAAGGTCTCGGAGCACTCTTCCTCTTCAGTAACTCTATCGGTAGCAAAATGATATCTTTCCTCAGCAGTGGTCAGAATTCTGGTAATCAAGCCTTGTTCATTCACCTCTATAAATGCTATGGACTGATAGTTTTCAGGCTTGTCTGAGGCTAGTACAACACATCTCTTCCCCTTATTATAGTCCAATTCCTCTTCTCCGTCATCAACCTTTGAGATTATTGTCAAATGGGCATAATAGGTATACTTTGTCTGCCTATGAACGTATTTTAGTCTTTCAATGATTTCCTCCACGCCATGATAGGTGCTATTGGAGTTTTCAGAAACATATTGGGCATCCTCTGCTAACATGAATCTTAGCCTATCTGCCTCTCCTGTTACAAATACATGTCGTAATAATTGCAAATGGTGCTCTTCATCTTTAATTATACCATCCGTATACTCACGAATGGCTGCATCTGCTGACAATACGCCTAGCATAACAACTGTTGCACCAATTTCTATATTATCCTTCTGGGTATCCTCAACCTGATCATAGGTATGATTGATCTCCAACTCTCCAAATTCCGTATCAATAATGCAACGTATATAGGCGTTATATCCTTTGCCTCCTAATTCTAATACGCCATTGCATAACCTTTTCACAGTTCCACGTATTAGCGTATAGTCATCCATCCAACGATTTTTCTCGACCTCCTTGTTGTTTGGGTCATGATTATTAAGGAATCCACTAGGAAATACACTTCCCTCTGCCAATCCAAAGGTTCTCCCCAAATCATCTTTTTTAAGAGAATTATGATACTCCTCTTCTGAGGCAAAATAGCTAATTTCTTTTGGAAATGCAATCATTTGAAAATCGTATACATCATCCTCTAAAAAGCTTGGTAGGATATCTGCATTGACTACACTGATTACAGCCAAGCCTTTCCCATCATTGCTTCTACTTACTAATAATCTCTTTACAGATTCCTCCTCTCCCTCAGCTGGAGACAATACTGTATTAATGCGTACAGTCCAAATGGAGTGTCCATCCCCATGAGTATCTACTCCAACAACCTCTAGCTTCTGATTCTCCTTATTGATTCGTGTTGTAAGAATTAGCTGGGCCCAGTCATAGTGCTGATTTATGTATGGATTTCCAGAGTATCCTATCACAGCTTTCCCATTTTTGGCTGCATGAGCTACTAACCCAAAGTACTCTTCCTCTGTTCTTGCTAATACATCTAATCCTAGGTTTTCCAAATAAAGTGCCATATCTCTCCTCCTTAGATAATATAATGTAAACTTTTTGCATTACATTTTGTAAATGAAATATAGGATGGTTTTAAGTTTTGATAAGCTTTTGCCTGTTCTTCATCATCACAGTCACTAAAATCTAGTTGCAATCTATCTCCTGGGATGATGGTTGCATTATGCGTAATGTCATAAACAATCTCTCTTTTATTATATCGTACATCAAGTATTTCTTGTCCTTTATTATCGTACATGGTGACCCAGGTATAAGAGCCTTCATTATCAAATAGATTGGTTCTAAAACGATATTGATGTAGCGTCTGCCCTGTTTCAAAATGAAGGATTACGTTGTACTCCTCCCGATTTACATTCAAGATATTTAAGTCTGTAGCCGCCTCTGAAAATGTAATCCCCTGATTCAGCTCAAAGGCTATGGCTCTTAAGCAGTCATAATTCAAGCTAATTCTTTGTGCAAATGCAATTACGTGATCAATTTCATTATAATACTTTTCTTTCAGCTTATCCTGTAAATATTCTCGAATATCAGTGGAGGTAGGATACTCAAACCGAAAATGATAGTGAAAACGACCTGGTCTATTTACAATATAATCATTTAGTCCATACAACTCATTACAAGTAACAATATACAACTTTTTACCACCTGCAGTTCCATCAAACAGACTCAACAATTTCGCCTGATCATCATTGTCTCTATCGCTTTTAAATGTCTTATCAAATTCATCGAACAAAATGATGCATTCCTGCTCTATGGATTCGATAAATCTTGCGATTCCAGGAAATGCTTCGTCCACAAGAATCACAGGGTATCTTTCCTCTATAGCTTTTTCACAAAGAATCTTAGCAAAAATGGATTTACCAATCCCCTTATCCCCACTTAAAATAACTCCCAGACTCCGTTCAAAAGATTTGAAAGATGCAAGAACCTTCTTTACTTTACTATTATGTACGCCATAGGTTTTCTCTGTGACGTTAATGCCTGGATGCTCCAACAAGAAGCAGCCATCGTCCTTTGTATATCCGACTATGTACGTCTTAATTGGTAACTCATCATATGTTTGAATTCCATTACCAACAATTGAATATTTTCCTCCCATTCTTATAACTCTCATAATGTACTCCTTTCCAAACCTACTTAATAGGTTGCTTGTCTTACGTCATGCTCTCTGAATCTAAATAACTCTTTCATACACAATTTTATATGGGATATTTTCTCTTCTTGTCCGATTCTTAGTGTAATTATTAAGTCGTACTCCATTCCCTCTATTTTTTGACTCAGCAGTAGTCCCAATCCTAAAATGCTATCTTCACTACCGAACAAGTCCACAACCATGTATACCGGAAACAGTTTACATCTTTGAAGAATGCTAGCCTTTCTACTGTAATACGCAACAACTTCTTCCTTGCCGTTTTCGCTATCTTGTCTCCAGTCTGATTCCCATACACAATGAGCTCCTACAAAATGATGCAGAGCACTAAATTCTCCTTTCTCATAACACTCTCCCAAAAGCTCTAAATAATCCTTTTTTATCATTATTATCTCCCATAAAAAAATAGTCAGAATAAGAGAAACTCTCTAGTTCTGACTACATTATGCACGATATATATTCTAATCTGGTCGTTTTAAAAAAGACATTTTAAACTCTAATACATTTTTCGCCTTCTTCATACAAAAGCTCGTTTACAATATCGATGTCGAAGATGTCATTGGTAATGCAATAATAAACAACCCTATCCCAGGCAATTGACATAGACAAACTATATCCTGCTAACTTCAACAGCTTTTCTGCCTCGTTTAATGAAAGCTTTAGCCCAAAGCAACAAGCGACTGCAGTTTCCTTTTTAGGCTGATAACTCGGATTGGTATTCATTGCAGAAAATAATTTCCTATCCATAAATGCTGCTTTATAGAACTCTTGATTGGTCATGCCACTGTCTGCAATGCATTGCATCAACCTCTCTTGGAAGGTCTGTTTATTAACATGCTCTTTCCAATGGAAAAAATCATCGTTATAACTCCGATCACTATATTGAATGTAATCCCTGTTTGATGGTTTCAGTTCTTCAATCTCTTGTAGGGCCTTTTGAATCCAATCCTTGGATGCTTTCATTTGCACAGGTTCCAGACCTTCATATCGTATGTAGTAGCTATCATTTTTCAGCGCTAAGGACATCTCAAAACGCTTAGGATCTGTAGCACCAAGCCCAACCGGTGCAAAGAAACATTCTGCCCCAAACTTCCTAGCATGTTCAAGTAAATGCTTCTTTTGTTCCACAGTCATACTAGGCATCTCTGGTGCAATAGCGACCTTCACTACAATAAAAATCTTCTTTCCATCCTTCTCACAAACAAAGTTTGGTATTTGTCCTGGATGATTGTTTGCGGCAATGATCTTATATCCATTGGGAGACAATTCATGATTCATGATTGCTTCCATTGCCATATTGAGCTTGTCTGCTTCTGTGAGTAAGTCTTTCTCCTTATACTTTGGTATTCCTGGTTTCCATTTCTTCTTAAAGTTAAACATATCGCTCATGTCTCCCTTACCTTTGTAGAAAAATCTTCTTACTTGTAAGTATAGCTGGAATTTGGGGTGTGTCAATTTTCTATCCTTAGGATTACCTGATCCATTATATCAATAAAACGATTTATCTGTATTACAATTGCATGTTTTCATTAAGAATTCCCTTTGATTATAATTATCTATATCTCCGTATGTTGTAACATATATCGCTTTACAATCTCTTAAAAATATCTATATTGCTTTTTATTTCCTTGCCCATTGTCATTCCCATGTACGCCATAAAGTTAGACAAAATAACATCGTAATATTTTGAATCAGTTTTAAAATAATTGCTTACACTAGTAGTTAAACTATTCTGATATGCCATTTGATATCCCTCTGACACAATTGTAATTACCATTTTTACAATGTTTTCAATCTTTTCATCGAGGTCATTTTCTTTATAATTTGAAATAAATCCTCCATAATTAAATGCAATATTTTTAACTACATGTGGTTCTTTTTTTATATCCTGTTCTGTAACATCGCCATTTGCAATTCTATATAATGCTCCAAAAATTGCAAACATAATTTGCTTTCCATTTTTAATAACTTCAGACTGCATTTCTGTCAACTCATTTGATTTTCTTAATTTAGATTCTATTTGTAAATACCTATTATATAAGTCTATTAGATCTAGAATAAACTGTTTTTGATTCTGATCTTTAGCATAATTAACTTTATATATCTTTACGTATACACTCGGTTTCTCAAAAATTGTTTTTTTACCAGATCTTGATGTTCCAGGCTGTTGAAATACCATAGAAAGAATAAGTTGTCCCAACTCATCATTTTTAATAGAAAAATCACACTTTTTAGCTTGTTTTATACCTCTTTTAATTTCTAAAAATACATTGCAATCACTTAGCCATCTAGCAAGACGAACCATTTCGGGCGCATTTGATTTTAAATCTCTTGCAA
>JAEZQN010000384.1 GCA_023441145.1 Bacillota bacterium | reverse complement strand
GTGGAGTAGTATAAAAGCACCTAGTTTTCAAAAGCATGCTCTTGTGTATGAAGCCTTAAGTAAGGACAACCCATTGCTTTCCTATGCCAAAGAACATACCCTAGGAAAAGATGGAATCATGAGCCATATCTATGGCCTCTTACTTCTTAAAGCTAGTGGGGAGGAAGTTACTACTACCTTAAGTAAGGAGCTATACGATGGACTCCTTGACTATCAGCTTCAGGATGGAGGTTTTTCCTATACTGGAAATGAAGGGGATGTAGATGTTACTGCTTTTGCCTTACAAGCGCTTGCACCTTACGTAGAAGGAAATCAAAGTGTGGGGCAGGCAGTCGATAAGGCTCTTGATTTTCTGTCTAAGAAACAGCTATCTGATGGTGATTTTCCAAGCTATGACATGGCATCCTGTGATAGCACAGCCCAGGTTATGCTTGCTTTATGTGCACTTGATATCGATTATACCTCGGATACTAGGTTTATTAAAAAATCAAATACAGTTAAAGATGGCTTAATGAGATACCAGCTCGTAGATGGAAGCTTTGCTCATGTGTTGAATGGGCAAGGCAATGATATGGCTACTGCTCAGGCTTTTAGTGCATTGGTGGCTTTATACCGATATGAGACCAACCAGAGCTTTCTCTATCATTATGGAGAAGAAGGGTATGATGCTAAAACAGTTAGTAGCAAAACCAATCCTCCTATCTCTTATCAATGGATTCTTACAGGTATCATTGTAATCCTTTGTGGTCTTTATTCAATTTTCTTTGCTCGAAAAAGTAAGAAGAGACTAATTAGTACAGCTATCATAGGTATTTTATTACTGATGGCAACCTGGATGATACAAATTGAGTCTGCTGAGGATTATTACTCAAAACATAAGGCCGATATAACGAATCCTATTAAAGTTACCATTACCATTCGCTGTGATACGGTAGCAGGAAAGGAAAGCTTCCTTCCTGAAGATGGATACCTATTGCCAAAGGAGACAGTCACTGTTAATCAAGGGGATACCGTGCTAGATGTTCTGAAAAAAGTAACCGCAGAGCACAAGATTCAGATGGAGTATAAGGATGATGGTTATATACAAGGAATAGGCTATCTGTATGAACAGGACTATGGGAACCTTTCAGGATGGATGTATCAAGTGAATGGGGATTTTATTAGTGAAGGTGCCAACAAATACAAAGTCAGTGAGAGCGATGAGATTGTTTGGCTTTATAGTTTGACTTTAGGAAAGGATGTAGGTGATGAGTACAATGAATAGATTACATCCATTTACCGTATTTCTATATTTTGTGTTGGTAATCGGTGTGACGGCTTTTACCATGCATCCTGTTATTTTGTGTATTTCGATTTTGGGAGTATTAGTCTTTACCATTGTAAGAGAAGAGCAGTTATCCTTAAAAAAGATAGGAGGTATTCTCCTTGCCTTTATTGTACTTTCCCTAATCAATCCACTTTTTTATCACAATGGAAGTACCGTACTATTTTTTATAAATGGAAATGCAATAACCCTAGAAGCTTTGATTTATGGTATGGTTTCTGCAGGAATCATAGTATCTGTCTTATTGTGGTGTCAGAAGCTAAATGCGTATATGACAACGAATAAAACCATGTTTCTTATTGGTAAATTATCAAAAAAAGGGGCTTTAATTATCTCTATGGTATTTCGCCTAATGCCACAATATCATGCTCATGCCAAAGAAATAAAGGAGACCCAGAAGACAATGGGACTTTTTAAGAAGGAGAGTTTACTGGAAAAGCTTGTGGCATATCTTCATATCTTTTCATCTATGGTGACTTGGTCTTTAGAACATTCGGTTGATACGGCGGATTCTATGCGTGCAAGAGGGTATGGTCTAAATAAGCGTACTTCCTATGCAAGCTATCCTTTTAAAGTTACAGATGCAATATGTGTGTTGGTGATGTCTTTAATGTCAGGACTCGTTGTGATAGGAGTAGTGACTGGACAACTAGGTGTGAGTTATTATCCGGTTTTTATGGTAGAAAAGAGTACTAGATTTACGAATTTACTATACATTTCCTATGGTGTATTAGTGCTAATGATGCCTCTATATGAGGGTAAGGAGAATATAAAGTGGAACTATTTAAAGTGGAAAAACTAGGGTTTCATATTCATGAATACAATCATGAACCCAATGAGATACAACAGAATATTTTAACGGATGTCTCCTTTCGTATTGGGAAAGGAGAGTTCGTTGTCTTAGCAGGTGCTACGGGATGTGGAAAGTCTACTCTGCTTCGTTTACTAAAGAAAGAACTTACTCCAAGAGGCCAGAGAACTGGAAACATCTTATATTGTGGAAAAGAGCTTAAGGAGTATAAAGAGGGAGAGCTGACTACAAAAATAGGCTTTGTGATGCAAAACCCTGATTACCAATGTGTGACAGATAAGGTCTGGCATGAGCTTGCCTTTGGATTAGAAAATATGGGGTTAGAACAGCAAGAAATGCGTTTTCGTTGTGCTGAAATGGCTTCCTATTTTGGTATGGACACTTGGCTCGATAAAGAGGTGCATACTCTATCTGGTGGACAAAAGCAACTTTTAAACCTAGCCTCCGTCTTAGTAATGAGACCAGAAATTTTGATATTGGATGAACCTACCTCCCAGCTAGACCCTATTGCAGCGGAAAGTTTTATACAGACACTTAAGAAGCTAAATGAGGAGACTGGGATTACAATACTTATGGCGGAGCATCGCCTAGACTCTTGCCTACCTTTTGCGGATAGGGTTTTACTTATGCATAAGG
>JAEZQN010000377.1 GCA_023441145.1 Bacillota bacterium | reverse complement strand
CTGGAGTATCATATACTTCCTCAGTTTTTTCTGTAGATTTTAAAAATGATACTTTTCCTTCTTTGCTTAAATCCTTTAATTTAATATCTTCACTGGAAGGTCTGTAGTTAATCGCACGAATGTCTAGATCAAAGTCAAAGAACCCTTGTATAATCTCTAATTTTTGCTGAACTGTTGATTGTGGTATTGGAATAATCCTGTCTGTTACTAATTGTGTCACTAGGTCTACAACCTTCTCAATACACTTTTTGGTAGCTTCTATATCTTTCTTAAATGCAGGGAATAACTTTGTTGTTTTTTCTATGACTGCATTCTGTATTAGTTGTTTGTATTTTTCTTGTTGAATTTCCTTAACATTCTTAACCTGCCTACTTACTTCATGTACTACATCATAAGCCACTCTTGCCATATATGTAGCTACTTCTTCTTTCATCTCTGGCTGAACTACTATTGTATCTGGTATATTTAATGTAATTTGTTCAGTAAAAGAAGAACTTATCATCTCATCTTCGATTGCTGAGGTTAATGGTATAATTACTTTTCGATCACCAGACTCATTCTCCTTAGGGTCTATATAATAATATCTGCGTACTAAAGAATTAGGGTCATTAGCCAACTCAATAATATTTTGGAACTTATCATGATGTACTATACTTAATCTATCTATTTTTTCTACGCCTGTACGTTCTCCATAGGGCAAACGTAAGCCTCTTCCAATGGTTTGCTCTGTTAAGGTCTCTGAAGCAGATGCTCTAAGTGGAATAATTGTATAAAGATTATTAACATCCCATCCTTCCTTTAACATATTAACATGAATCACAATTTCAATTGTATTATTATAATCTTCAAGTGATAAAAGTTGCTGTATATTAATATCTTTTTCTGCTCCGCCTTGAGCAGAGTTTACTTCTAGAACCTTATCCTTGTAATATCCCTTAAAGAATTTGTCTGACATAATAAACTGTTTAATTTCCGTAGAGTGTTTAGTATCTTTTGCTACTACTAAAATAAAGGGTTTAACTAGCTTCTTGCCATTCTCTCTTGCATACTTTTCTAGCTCAGCCTTTGTATCAATATGTATTCGGACACCGTCTTCTAATTTAATATGGTCCAATTCTTCATCACTGTATTGATCTGATATAAAATTTTCCCTAGTTGCAACAGTAGGTACCTTAATGAACTTTCCATCCTCTAGGGCATGTGCAAGAGAATATTCATAAACTACATTTTTGAATTTAATTGCTCTTGTTCCATTTTGTACTTGTGGTGTAGCAGTTACTTCAATACCTAATACTGGATTTAATTCATTAATAACAGTTAATGCTCTATCAGCTCTATAGTGATGACTTTCATCCATTAATAATACTAAGTCATTTAAGTTTCTTAAATAATCAAAATAAGACTCTCCTAATACTTCATTCAATCGCTTAATACGAGGTGGTTTCCCATTACTTCCTTTTGCTTCTGCACTTAACTTAGAAATATTAAAGACGTTAATAGTTATCTCACTATTACCAAAAGTGCTATTTCTAAATTCCTCATAGTTTTCTCCATAAATAATACGTGGTGCTGATGTAAAAGCATCTAATCCCCTAAATACATATTTAGGATTATTTATATCTCCTAAGTCTTTGACAAGCTTGTTATAAATAGTAATATTAGGAGCCATAACAAAGAAGTTTTTTATGCCTTTCTTATAATATAGATACGCAATAAATGCCCCCATTAGTCTTGTTTTTCCTACTCCTGTGGCTAAAGAGAAACAAATATTACAAAAGTCTCTCTCGAAGTCTTCAAAGATATTGCTTAAGCTACTCATTTTTTCTTTTTCTTGAATTAAATAATTTTCTTTCTCATCCAAGTCTACGATTTTAGCAAGTTCTAGCTTATCACAAATAGTTTCAAAAATTTCTAAGCTTTCTTTCTGTGGGTCACGAAGCTTAAGTCTATTTGATATATAATTAGCTTGCTTATTCACTTTTCTCTACTCCTCTTCTTCTATAGTTGCTGCAACTTCATCCGTTGAAACTTCATAAATATTCATACTATAACTTTCAACTCCAAAATCATATTTATCTAATATGGATTGAGGAATCTTTTGTACATTAATATTATTATACCGCTCCTCAACCCCCGGCTGATAAGCTGGACAGCATACAAGTAAACTTTCATCCGACTGCATCTCACTATGTAGTAAATCAATATATTCAATAGTCATCGGATAATCTGTTGTAAATATATAATCCTTTTCAAAAGAATATCCCTGTTTCCAGTATACTTCTTGATCTGGATAATAAGTAAAACCATGGTGCTTTGCTACTGCTGCCGCAACCATACTAGCTGTATAAATATCTGTATTTATAATCCAGTTACCATATCTGTCCTGTTTAAGTAATGACGGTGCTAACTCATAAAATCTAAATCCCCCACCGCCTTGCCAATTCATAGTTACAGAAATCCCCCCTTGATCTTCTCCGTTAATTACAGATTTAATTCGTGGAATACAGTGAGTATAGCAA
>JAEZQN010000369.1 GCA_023441145.1 Bacillota bacterium | reverse complement strand
TGTGATTTTGAAGGTTCTATAGGTGTTCCTAGTTAAACAGAAGGCTTGCAAGTACCAAGCATTTACTTTAAAGATAAGTTTTACAGGTTCAACTCTTCGAATGCTTTTTTCACCGGACGAGCTCATGTAATTGAATTCAATGATTCGGAGGTTAAGAATGGCGTCTTTTATCATTGCAAATTGACCTGTTCTTTTTTCGTCACTGCCCCAAGGGCTGAAATCCACTTCAATCCAATTTGCTTTGTTTTTGTTGAATAGACTGCTCAGTTTCGCAAGAACTCTACTCGTATCTGGAACTTGTGTTATTGACAGACTTTGCAAGGCGTATAATATTTCATTTTGTTCCCGATCAGAAAGAACAGATTTATCGAGTACAAAATTGTCAAGTAAAGAGATACCGCCACCCCTTCCCTGATTTGTATAAATTGGTATTCCTGCTGAAGAGAGAGTATCAATATCCCGGTAAATTGTTCTTACCGATACTTCAAAACGTTCTGCCAATACTTTGGCAGTTATCGATTTTTTATTAAGCAAAAGATATATGATTTCAAAGAGTCTGTTTATTTGCATATGATCACCTCCAATATAATTATAACATTGAAATATGACATTATGTGTCAAGTTAAAAAATTGAAATAATTAAAATTAATGTAATTGGAGAAATACAAATGTAAGTTATTTATAGAGTATGGAATGTCATAACAGTTGCAATAGAAGAGATCTACCCAAAAGTAATTCCTAAATAGGATAATTCTTCATAATATGATATAATAGAAAAAATAGTAAATAACAGGAAGATTAGGTTTGTTAAAGATTCAGTCTGAAAGAGTTTGTATGAGCAAAAAAGGAGAAACTGGTCTTTGATTGACCTGTAGTCAAGACGGGAGATATAGATGAAGATTAGCGTTGTTAAAGAGAGTAAGATAGAGATTGCAATAGTTAAGAGTGAGGAGGCGGACAACAACAACGAGTCGCCATAGCTAGAGCTTTGGTCAGTGAAAATAATTACATCCTAGCAGATGAACCTACTGGAGCCTTAGATAGAACCACTGGAATGGAGCTCATGCTTACGTTGGAAAGAATTAATAAGATGGGTAAAACAATCATTTTAGTTACACACGATAGTCAGGTGGCTGAGTTTGCTCATCGTATCATTCAAATTGAAGAAGGAAAAATTGTTAGTGAATAATATAAAAAGCATATCCTAAGGAAATGAAATATCTTAGGATATGCTTTAGTATTGCTAAGACATTAGTATCCCAGTTCTTCTCCTACGAGAATCACTTTGATACGTCCAGGAATCTTTGACTTTCTTGTGACTACAGTATTGGTACAGATACAGTCATCTGTAAGACAGTTGACACATCGACCTATGTCAGTACATGGTGTAGTAAGCTTTAATCGCACTGCATTGGGAGGAGCAGCCATATGTTTTACACGAGCTATGCCAGCTGTGACATCGGGAACAAGTTTATTCATTCCAGCTACGACAACAACATTTTTAGGCCCTGTTATAAGACAGGCAACACGGTTACCAGTGCCATCAATGTTCACCAATTCCCCATCTAAGGTAATTGCGTTGGAGCTGGTGAAAAAGTAATCTGCAGTTACAATCTTTGCATACAGTTGAGACTTCTCTTCATCCGTGGTAGCATCTGCTCGATCATAAACTATGTAGTCAGAATTCTTTAGGGCATCTAGTAAACCAATTTCTTGTAATGTTTCAGAACCACCCCAAGTAACAGAACAGTCAGGGGTTAGGAACCGCTTAATGGTTCCAAGGGCTTCATCTCTTGTGCTACAATAGTAGCCCTCAATTCCTCTCAAATTAAATTTTTTGATCAGATTGTCAGCTATGGTTTCATAATATTGCTGCTTAGGAGTCATTGCCATCGTTCCTTTCTATAGATTTTCTAATTGCTATATTTAGACACGTCAAACTACCATATATTATGAAAAGTGTAGCATACTATAGGAAAAAAGTACAGAAAACAAATCGCCCCAATCCGATAGAAAAAATGTAAGCTTTAGTGTATAATAAAAGAGATGTGGACTTATAAAGATGGTTTCGTGAAATAAAAGGAAAGTCGAGAAGTTATATGTCGAAGCAGTTATATATATCCGAAAAGCCAAGTGTAGCAAGGGAATTTGCAAAAGCCCTTAAGATAAATGGTACTAACAAGGATGGCTATATGGAGTCAAATGATACCATTGTAACGTGGTGTGTCGGTCATCTAGTAACCATGAGTTATCCAGAGGTCTATGATCCAGCCCTAAAAAGGTGGACCATGGAGACACTGCCATTTCTCCCAGAGGAGTTTCTATATGAGGTAATTCCGGGAGTAAGCAAGCAGTTTGAGACTGTAAAAACCCTTCTTAATCGAGAAGATGTCAGTAGAATCTACGTCTGTACTGACTCCGGACGAGAAGGAGAATACATTTACCGTCTGGTGGATCAACTGGCAGGTGTAAGTAAGGAAAAGGAAAAGCTAAGAGTATGGATCGATTCTCAGACTGAGGAGGAGATTCTTCGAGGAATTCGGGAAGCAAAACCGATTTCTGCTTATGATAATCTGTCTGATGCCGCTTATCTTCGTGCTAAGGAAGACTATCTCATGGGGATTAACTTTTCTCGTATTATTACCTTAAAATATGGACAAAATGTAAAGCAGTATCTAAAGAGAGAACGCAATCTAGCCCTTAGTGTGGGGCGTGTAATGACTTGTGTCTTAGGTATGGTAGTAAGAAGGGAAAGAGAGATTCGTTCCTTTGTGAAAACTCCATTTTACAGAGTGATTGGGACCTTTGATTTGTCTACAAAGATGGTAGACGGGGAATGGAAGGCTGTAGAGGGCTCCAAATTCTTTGAATCTCCTGCCCTTTATAAGGAAAATGGATTTAAGGAAAAAGAGATTGCCTTAGGCTTAATTGATACCTTAAGTGCTAATGAACCAGTGACGGCTGTTCTTGAGAATATCGAGAAGAAAAAGGAACTAAAAAACCCACCATTGTTATTTAACCTAGCAGAGCTTCAAAATGAGTGCTCTAGACTATTTAAAATAAGCCCCGATGAGACACTAAAGATTGTACAGGAGCTTTATGAGAAAAAGCTCGTAACTTACCCAAGAACCGATGCCAGAGTACTTTCTACGGCAGTTGCTAAGGAAATACACAAGAACATCGGGGGACTTCGCAGCTATGTCCATGGAAAAGAATTTGCGGCAGAGATTCTCGAGAAGGGAAGCTATAAAAATCTTGCTAAAACCAGGTATGTCAATGACAAGCAGATTACTGACCACTACGCGATTATTCCAACTGGTCAAGGACTTGGCGCACTAAACTCCATTTCCATGACAGCTAGCAAGGTATATGAAGTCATTGTAAGAAGATTTTTAAGCATTTTCTATCCTGCAGCAGTATATCAGAAGATTGCCCTTACCTTCAAC
>JAEZQN010000360.1 GCA_023441145.1 Bacillota bacterium | reverse complement strand
GGATCAAGGTTTTACATATGAATTAAGCGCACTTGGCTTTGATGCTGCTTTATTAGCTGTTCAAAGTGGTTCCGCTGATGGCGTAATCGCCGGAATGTCCATAACTGATAAAAGAAAAGAAATATTTGATTTCTCAAAGGCTTACTATGATGCAGATGTAACTATGGCAGTAGCACAAGGCTCTACCATTGCTTCCTATGAAGATTTAAAGGATCAGAAGGTTGCCGTTAAGACTGGTACAAATGGTGCTGATTATGCAAAATCCATTGCTGAACAATATGGCTTTACTGTAGTTGAATTTAAGGATTCACCTACTATGTATCAGGATGTTGTTCTTGGTAATACAGTAGCTTGTTTTGAAGATTATCCAGTAATGGCTTACAGTATTAAACAAGGTGCTAAGATGCAGATTCCTGAAGGTATGACTGCAGCTGGTTCTTCTTATGGATTTGCTGTATCAAAAGATAAGAATGCAGAGTTACTTAAGATGTTCGATAAAGGTCTTGAGAATATTAAGAAAAACGGCAAATTCCAAGAGATCGTAGATAAATATACAAAATAGGTTACTAGGAGGTAAATGAGATGCTAAAAATTCTTAATAACTACTCCGGTATGCTGATAGAATATTTAGGTACGACATTAAAGATTACAATCATTGCAATGATATTTGCGTTAATGATTGGGCTTCTATTTGGACTGCTGAATATCAGTAAAAATAGATTATTAAATATAATAGGCACTATCTATGTAGATGGTATCCGCGGAGTTCCTTTGATTGTTCTGGCATATTTCATTTACTTTGGTATACCGATGGGAATTCAGAAAATTCCACTTGAAGTATTTAGTGGATTCAAGTTTGAAGCAGTTACAGCTGGTATTATTGCCTTATCCTTAAATGCAGGTGCCTATATGGCAGAAATCTTCCGTGGTGGTATACAATCTATCGATAAGGGACAGATGGAGGCAGCAAGAAGTTTAGGCCTTGGTTATGGCAAGGCGATGAAAAGAATCGTAATTCCACAGGCTGTTCGTGTTATGATTCCATCCTTTGTAAATCAGTTCATCATCTCCTTAAAGGATACTTCCATTCTTTCTGTAATTGGAATAAAGGAAATGGCCAATGCTGGTAACAGCATAGTGAATAATACCTTTGATCCTTTAGCCACATGGGCTGTCATTGGTCTTATCTATATGATAGTTATCATCTCACTGTCTCGACTGGCAAAATATCTAGAGAGGAGAATGCTTCGTGGATATCAATAGTAATGTAAAGATAGAGACTACTAATCTAAAGAAGAGTTTTGGTAGACTTGAAGTATTAAAGGACATTAATGTTACCATTATGGAAGGAGAAGTTGTTTGTGTCATTGGCCCTTCTGGTTCTGGTAAATCTACCTTTCTCCGTTGCTTAAATCGTCTAGAGGATATTACAAGTGGGATAGTAATGGTAGATGGAGTGAATATCGCTGATAAGAAAATCAATATCAATAAAGTAAGAGAGAACATTGGTATGGTATTTCAACATTTCAATCTCTTCCCTCACATGACCGTATTAGAGAACATTACATTAGCACCAGTTGATTTGAAGATTATGTCCAAGGATGAAGCAACGAAGAAGGCACTTGCTCTATTAGAGCGAGTAGGTCTTTCAGATAAAGCCAATGTCTATCCTCCACAGCTATCTGGTGGACAGAAGCAGAGAGCCGCAATTGCTCGCTCCCTTGCAATGAATCCGGATATTATGCTGTTTGATGAGCCAACTTCAGCCTTAGACCCAGAAATGGTTGGTGAGGTTCTTGCCGTTATGAAGCAGTTAGCCGAAGAAGGCATGACCATGGTCATTGTAACCCATGAAATGGGCTTTGCAAGAGAAGTGGCTAGTCGTGTAGTATTTATGGATGGTGGATACATAATAGAAGAGGGAACTCCTGAACAGGTAATTAATCATCCAAAAGAACCAAGAACCATCGATTTCTTAAACAAGGTATTATAAGATAACAAAAGGAGTCAAAAAGCTTACTACAGCTTTTTGACTCCTTTTATTTATAGCCAGAATCTCTAACTTAGCTATTATTCTGATCCTTCAATCTTTTATTCAGCTAATGGCGGCGAATAGCAATTTCATGAAAGGCTGTTTGAGCTCGTTGGTACTTAGGCCTGGTCATGGCGCCTCTGCCGTATATAGGCTTAAAAATTACAGGATTCAGATTATACATCCTGTCGTAGGACTGCAATGCTTGCATTGCAGATAAGGCGATAAGAGTAAAAAGCTGGCATCCCTATGCCAAGCTTTTTTGCTCTTACTGCCTTATAGCGTAAGTGTGTCCTACGACAACGACACGAACCCCCATATATTCCTACACCTGTAATTTTAAAGCCCCCATCTCCACCTCGCCATCAGGCCTTATATACCACTACGATGCTCAAATTCATGCGAGAGCTTGCCTTTCATTGAATTGCCTAGAGTCGCCTCTTACCCCCAAAAACCACTGTCGCGTTTCCTCTTCTTTAAGCATATATTAACCTAGATATGTATAAAAGGGAGTCACCATGAAGAAGATTAATACAGATAAGGTATTTACCGAATTGCGGAATGGAGTTACAGATACTTATCCAGTAAGTGGGCGAAAATACACCATGACTCATTCAGACAAAAATGGTAATTTGTACGTCACTATAGGGACTGGTTTTGCGGAGGATAAAGTAGGGAAGCTTAGAGATGAAGTCAGGCTACAGTATATCGTCATTGACAGTATGCCTATTTTATATGGTGAAGTTATGGTGGATGGACTAGGTATTCCAGGGAATCCACCTGTAAGAGAGGCGATTTTTAAAAGGGAGATGCCCACCGCTCTTCAAGCCGTTCGCTATGGAGATAATACCTTGTTTAGTTTTTATCCAGAGCTAGATAATACCCCAGTCTATATTCAATTTATGTCCTCCAATCCAGATCGTCATAAGCTGTATGATTATGGGCTAATTGGTGATTACAAGCAATCTCTAGTGCAGGAAGTAGATATTGAATAAGAAATATGCTATACTATGGGGGAAATCGAGGAAAAGGTGATACTATGTCAAAAATAACAAATGACTGGTCGACAACTATAAATGAAGAAGCAAAAAAGCCTTATTATGAGGATTTAGTTGATTTTGTTAATGAGGAATATAGTAAGGGGGTAGTTTATCCCCCTCAGGATGATATCTTTAATGCTATGAATTTTACCCCACTTAGTCAGGTGAAAGTACTGATTTTAGGGCAGGATCCCTATCATGGGGAAAATCAGGCTCATGGGTTAAGCTTTTCTGTGTTACCTAGTCAGAAGGAGATTCCTCCCTCTCTTAAGAATATTTACAAAGAGTTACATGATGATTTGGGATGTCGTATTCCAGATAGTGGCTACCTAAAGAAATGGGCGGATCAAGGGGTTTTGCTACTTAATACTGTGTTAACCGTTCGAGCTGGTGAGGCCAATTCCCACAGAGGACAGGGGTGGGAGAAGTTTACGGATGCCATTATAAAAGAAGTGAATAAACAGGACAGGCCCATTGTCTATATGCTTTGGGGAAATCCAGCACAAAGTAAAATTTCAATGCTAACGAATCCCTTACACTTAATCTTGAAGGCACCTCATCCGAGCCCATTGTCTGCGTATCGTGGGTTTTTTGGGTGCAAGCATTTTAGTCAGGCTAATGAATTTTTAAAGAGTCATGGAGTAGCACCAATTGATTGGCAGATAGAGTAATTTATCCATGTCGAAAAGACTACGTATAGTACCTTAAATGTGGACAAAGGAAGAATGGAAATAATTGACAGAAGTTATTGCAGGTGAGTATAATAATTACAGTTCCATTAATTGGAAAGGAGGTTATTGTATGGCTTCTAAAAAGCAGGCTTCTTCCAAAGCTTCTTCTAGTACTTCCAATTCTACTAAGAATGGCAAGTCAACTAAGTCAGTTGCAAGTAGTTCCGTTAAGGGAAAGAAAAGTAAATAGAAGCAAATAGGGACTTAACAGAGTTTGCTGTTAGGTCCTTTTTGTATGTAATTGGCTCTCATGGGTGTTAAGAACTAGTTCAAGTATCTAAAAATATAGTCGAAATTATAGTATATATACAGAAAAATAGTAAAATAACAGCAAATTGACAATAACCAAATTTTGGATTATAATTATCATATCTATAGCTAGGTCGAGAATTGTGTTAATATAGATACTTTAAGGAAAGGGTGTGGGATAAAGTGAAGAGTCAGAAGAGTATAAATGCAAAAAAATATATCATAATAAGCTGCATGTGTGGGATTGCATTGTTAACGCTTTGTTTTATGACTGTGGGAAGTAAAGCGGAAGATAGTGCTTCTACTGCAATTACTCATGGCTTTGCTAC
>JAEZQN010000284.1 GCA_023441145.1 Bacillota bacterium | reverse complement strand
TTGCACAGGTTTATTAAGTAAACCTTTTTTTGAGAAAAGTCCAGAAAAGACTAGAAATGCCATAGCAACATCATCTGATGTCGCTATGGCATTTCGTCAGAGCTGTTTTTTTACAGCCCCTTTTTTTATTTCTTCATCCTAAAATAGATTTTTCATCATGCAGTCATTGACAGATTACACTTAAATGATTACTATTAAGTTGTTTAAGCACCAATAGAATCCATCTCAATGTATGAATAATACATAAGTTAGTCAGAAGTGAAAAGAATATGTATTAGGAACCTACAACAAAGGAGTTAACAATGAATGATAATCTTACTCTATTAACGGATTTTTATGAATTAACTATGATGCAAGGATACCTGTCTAGCGGTAACAATGAACGAGTTATCTTTGACGTTTTTTATCGCACGAATCCAAACGGCAGTGGTTATGCCATCTGTTGTGGCCTTGCCCAAGCCATTGATTATATTAAGAACTTACGTTTTACAGACGAAGACATTGAATACTTAAAAACAACGACTTCATTTGATAATGAATTCTTAGAATATCTTAGAAACTTTACCTTTACAGGGGATATCTATGCCATTCCAGAGGGTACTATAGTATTTCCAATGGAGCCTTTAGTAAAGGTCATTGCTCCTGCAACAGAAGCACAGCTAGTTGAGACTGCTCTTCTAAATATCATTAACCACCAAAGTCTCATTGCCACCAAGGCCTCTCGTGTATGCTATGCTGCGAAAGGGGATCCTGTTATGGAGTTCGGCCTTCGTCGTGCTCAAGGTCCTGATGCAGGGGTACTTGGTGCTAGAGCAGCAGTAATCGGTGGTTGTGTTGGTACAAGTAATGTTCTTAGTGCCAAGAAATTTAACATTCCTGCCCTAGGAACTCATGCTCATAGTTGGATTATGAACTTTGAGGATGAGCTTACTGCATTCCGTACGTATGTCAAACTATATCCAGATAATGCAACTTTACTTGTAGATACCTATGATACGATACGATCTGGTGTTCCAAATGCGATTCGAGTATTTACAGAGATGCGAGAGGCTGGTTGTATGCCTAAGAAGTATGGTATCCGACTAGACAGTGGCGACTTAGCTTATTTGTCCAAGAAAGCACGTAAGATACTAGATGCGGCTGGATTTCCTGACGCCTCCATCTGTGCTTCTTCTGACCTAGATGAGTATCTGATTGACTCTCTGAAGATGCAGGGAGCTGCAATCAATGTTTGGGGAGTTGGTACCAATCTAATTACCTCCAAAGATTGCCCTGCCTTTGGCGGTGTATACAAGCTAGCGGCCGTTGAGAAAAATGGCGCTTTTGTTCCTAAGATCAAGTTGTCTGAGAACCAATGGAAAATCACAAATCCAGGAGACAAAACCGTTTGGCGTATCTATGACAAGGAAACTGGCAAACTGAAGGCAGACTTAATTGCCCTAGCAGATGAGAAGTTCTTAGAGGAGAATCCTTTATTGCTATTCGATCCAGTTAACACCTGGAAGAAAACTTATTTAAAAGCTGGTACTTACACCCTTCGTGAACTATTAGTACCTATCTTTATTAATGGTAAATGCGTATATGAGTCTCCAAGTGTACCAGAGATTCGTGATTACTGTCAAAAGGAGCTAAATACTTTATGGGATGAGACAAGACGTTTTGTAAATCCACACATCGTCTACGTGGACTTATCCAATCAACTGTGGCATATGAAGAATCAATTATTAGACTCCTTTAATCAGGAGAAAGAATAGTAATTCCTCATCAGCATAAATTGACACATTATTTAGTCAATTTATGCTGATTTTTCATATATTTGCTATAGCATTTCAGACTAAGTATGGTATAATCAAAGAAGAAAGTAACTACATATAGTTATTTATATACTTAAAATGGGAAAATAAGAAAACTAAAATTTAGAATTGGGATAAGTACAAATAGAAATTTTTGGTCACAAAAGGGGGAGACAGACCTTGAAAAAAGGGTTCGCTGTTTGTTGTTTGTGTATGGGAATTATCGGCATAACTGGGTATTTTGCAGTAAAGAGCCATGCAAATAATAGTAATGCTACGGCTTCCTATGAATACTATTATAATAATAATGGTATTTTTAAGGATGGCACTAGCATGGAATCAAAGGAACAACTAAACGATTTATATGAAAACTATGCAAGTATGGACTTAATGACAGAGATAGATACAGAGCCTAGCAGTCTAACTGTGTTTGTAAATAAAGAATATGGACTGCCAGAAGACTACATTCCTTCGGATTTGGTAGAGCCAGATATTCGGTTCTATTTTTCGTATTTTGATGAGAAACGTCTTCTAAGAAAAAAAGCTGCAGCTGCCTTAGAAGATCTTATGGATGGTGCCTTAGACGATGGTCTTCAACTAGTTGGTGTCAGTGGCTACCGGTCCTACCATCGACAGAAAGCCATTTACAATAAAAATGTACGTACCATCGGTCAAACGAGAACTGACATGTACTCTGCTATTCCTGGTTACAGCGAGCATCAGACAGGATTGGCGATTGACTTAAGCTGTTCCAGTGTGAACTACGATTTGGAGGAAGACTTTGCCGATACTAAGGAAGGAAAATGGCTAGCAGAAAACTGCTACAAATATGGTTTTATCATTCGTTACCCTAAGGGCAAGGAAGCTTTAACCGGCTATGCTTATGAGCCTTGGCATATACGATATGTAGGTGTTAAGCTTGCCACCTTCCTAACGATAAATAATCTAACCTTAGAAGACTATTACAGCTATACTCCTTCTGAGAAATTGGAGATCACAGGACATGATAGACTTACTAGTGAGGATGATACTGTAAATGAAACGCCAGTACCTACTAAAACTCCAACTCCAACTCCTACGCCTACAGTGAAACCAACAGCTACCGAGACTCCTACGCCAAAGCCTACAAAGAAGCCTACAGCTACCGAGACTCCTACGCCAAAGCCTACAAAGAAGCCAGTACAAAATAATAAACCAACACCAAGTGCACCGGTTGAATCAACACCTTCCGTTGCTCCAACTATAACGCCAACTATTGTCCCTAACACTCCTGAGGCAAATAGACCTTCAGAAGATGTAAATGGGGCAAATCCTGGACCTAGTGTTGATAATCAGGAAAATGAGACTGAGCAGTAAGTAGAATGTTATAAAACGCTGTAGCACTTAGTTGAAAATCCTACGTTAATCGTATGAAATTCTTGTGCTACAGCTTTTTTACACTCTAGCGTATCCAAAATAAGTATGCTATAATAGTAAAGTTCTCCTTGCATAGATTTTATATGTTTGGAACATATTTATTATTAAATGGAGGTAACCATGCGGACTATAATTGTTTCGTTGTTTCTATTGATATATGCTATTCTAAGTATTCCTTTGTATTTGGTAGAATTTATTATAGGTAAGATTAATCCAAGGGCTAAGGTACGTTCTTCACAATTCCTTGTTGCAAAAGCCTTTCGCATTGTTTTGTTTTTAAGTGGTACAAAATTCACTGTAATAGGTAAAGAAAATGTGCCAAAGGAAGCTGTTCTTTTTGTGGCTAACCACAGAAGTTATTTTGACATTGTCCTAACCTATGTGACTACTCCACATCTTACAGGGTTCGTTGCTAAGAAGGAAATGAGGCATATTCCATGTATTAGCCATTGGATGCGTTACTTAAACTGTCTATTCTTAGATCGTAGTGATGTCCGTGCTGGACTGAAAACTATTCTACAAGGAATTGAAAACATTAAAAATGGATACTCCATGTTTATCGCTCCAGAAGGCACTAGAAATCAAGAAAAAGAAATGCTTCCATTTAAGGAAGGTAGCTTTAAGCTAGCGCAAAAATCAGGTTGTCCAATTGTTCCAATTGCTTTAACTAATACAGATGACATTTTTGAAAAGCACTCTCCTTGGGTAAGACGTGCTAAGGTAGTCATTCACTATGGAGAGCCTATTAACATGAAAGAATTATCCCCAGAGCATCAAAAACACATCGGAAGCTACGTACAAGAAATCATTCGTCAGATGTTAGCAGAGGATGAGAAGTTGCTTGTTACAAAGAAATAGGATTTCAAGTAAATAACTATTTTATTTTTATCTATTAAGTGCTACAATATAACCATTGCTGAACTAAACAATATGGAAAATCATATATAAGGAGGTACATAGAATGACAACATTTTTTATTGTACTCGGTATCATTCTAGCCGTTATTATCATTCTATTAGTAGTATTATACATTTTCGGTACAAAGATGCAGAAAAAGAACGAAGCTGCTCAAGCGCAGATGCAGGCATCTGCTCAGTCTACCTCACTGTTGGTAATTGACAAGAAGCGTATGAAGCTTAAGGAAGCCAACCTTCCTCAGGCAGTAATCGATCAAACGCCAAGATATCTTCGTAATTCCAAGATACCTCTTGTAAAAGCTAAGATCGGTCCAAAGATTATGACCTTAATGTGCGATGAGAAGGTATTCGAAGTAATTCCTGTTAAGAAGGAAGTTAAGGTTGTTCTTAGCGGTATTTACATTATGGAAGTTAAGGGAATCCGTTCTGCTTTAGAACAGAAGCCTCAGAAGAAGGGCTTATTTAAAAGATTCAGAAAGAATAAATAATATATAACAGAGGCTGATGCTTCACGATGAAAGTCGTAAAGCATCAGCCTCTTTGGGTATAGTAGCCAGCTCAAGCAAGTCCCATGAAAAGCAAGCTCTCGCATGAATTAAGCACGTAGTGGTACGTAAGGCCTGATGGCGAGGGAGGGATTGATGAGCTATAAAAATATGGGGAGATAATGAGGATAAGTATGTAGGTTGTGTCCTGTTCGTAGGACACGCTTACGCTGTAAGGCAGTAAGAGGCAACAAGCTTGGCAAAGACATGCTAGCTTGTTGCCTCTTCTTGCCTTATCTGCAATGCAAGCATTGCAGTCCTACGACAGGTAATTTAGATGTGAGAAGTGGAATTTTTATAGCATAATACAGTATGGACGCCATGACCAGACCTAAGTACCAACGTGCTTAAACAGCTTTTCATGGGATTACTATTCACTGCCTAAGAGGGGATTGGTGGCAAGGTTAGTATAAAAGAGTGGTAAAACACACTAAAAAAGTTGCTTTACAATGGAAATGTAAAGCAACTTCTCTTTTAGTTTAATTTCTAGGTGTTATCCGAATGGTAATACTACAGTCAGAGACATGGTTAGAGTTAATATCAAGGACATATTCTAGCCCTACTACTATCTCCTCCTCCTTCTGAGATTGGCGAATCGATGTCGTATACAGTCCAAATAATAAATCACCAAATGGGGTGTTATAAAATGTAACATTTTTTTTGTTGCGCTCAAATATCATATGAACATTATTGCTACCCTTCTTAATAATATCCACTTGATTATCTGAGATCTTTATGGTGTTCTTCGTCACCTCATGTGAATTATCATCCATCTGTAACTCTTCATACACAACATAATGCTTTCCATTACGATAGAAATATTCACCAACAGAGATCACTTCTACTGGTTCTTCACTATTTAGCTCAAACTGAAGTCCCGAAATGGAAATAAGTACTTCCTTTTTCATATGGTCCCCTTCTAATATTGCTCAATGTTAATGTCTTTAGTTTCTTCTACCTCACATGGCAAAATGGTATTGGCAAAGGCTTTGAATTTCTCCGCACCGTCACTTACAAAAAACTTGTGAGCCACAGAACCATTTTGCTTTAGTAATTGATGGTTTTCTAATACTTCTCTTAATCGTTTGGCTGTCTCGTAGGCTGGGTTTACCAAAGTTACCTCATCACCCATAACCTCCTGCACAGTACGACGAAGCAGTGGATAGTGAGTACAGCCAAGTACTAGAGTATCAACTCCTAATTTCTTCAAATCTTCCAAATATCTAGAAGCAATCTCTGTAGTAATTGGATCCTCCAGCCAGCCTTCCTCTACTAAAGGTACAAAGAGGGGACATGCTTTCCCATACACCTGGACACCTGGATTCGTTCTACTTAAATAATCAGCATAGATATGACTGTTAATCGTACCTTCAGTGGCAATAACGCCTATTTTGTGGTTCTTTGTTGTTTCTGCTGCCACCTTAGCTCCTGGCTTTACTACACCGATTACTGGAATACCAACTTCCTTCTGCATGGTTTCCAAAGCAAAGGCACTAGCTGTATTACAGGCGATAACGATAGCCTTAACCTGTTTTGTCATTAAAAACTGTACTATCTGCCTGGAGTAGGTAATTACAGTTTCCTTTGACTTACTTCCATAAGGAACCCTAGCTGTATCACCAAAATATATAATAGACTCATTTGGAAGCTGTCTCATAATCTCCCTTGCAACCGTTAATCCTCCCACCCCTGAGTCAAAAACGCCGATTGGGGCTTCATTATGCATTACTAACTTCCTCCTACTCCTGGTACCTACTCAATCCTAATTGGATTAATTTCTCAACTAGTCTTTCTTTACTAATTCCTTTAGCCTCCCAAAGCATTGGATACATACTAATGGAGGTAAACCCTGGAAGGGTATTAATCTCATTAAATACCACTTGATTCGCCTTCTCATCATAGAAGAAATCCACTCTTGCTAACCCTTTACCATCTACTGCCTTAAAGATTGCAACAGCTGCCTCTCTAATCTGGTTCTCCACCCCTTCTGGTAAGTTCGGATGGATGTCTGTTTTAGAATCTGAGTTATTGTATTTGGCATCATAATCATAGAACTCTGCTGCTGCAATTACTTCACCTACTCCAGATGCCTTCACATCCTTAGAGCCAAGTACTGCGCATTCAATCTCTCTGCCTACAATTGTCTCTTCTACCAAAATCTTATGGTCATGCTCTGCTGCCAAGGTTAATGCTTTCTCTAATTCTTGGCGATTATTGGCCTTGCTAACACCTTTTGAACTTCCCGCATTGGATGGCTTTACAAAGACTGGGTAGGAAAGCTTCTCTTCTACCCTCTTCACCTGCTCTGCCATGTCGTGAAGGCTGTCAGCATATACTGCTACATAATCTGCCTGTCGTATATTCAAACGATCTACAATAATCTTGGTATACAGCTTATCCATAGACACACTAGAGGATAATACTCCACATCCTACATATGGAATCTGAGAAAGCTCAAATAATCCTTGAACAGTACCATCTTCACCATATAAACCATGTAATACTGGGAATATAACATCAACCTTCTTTACGGTAACCTTTCCATTCTCTATAAAAAGTACACCATGATGACTTACATCTGGAGAGATTACAGCTGTTACCTGACTCTTCTCCCACTGTCCAGAGAGAATATCCTCTTGTTTATCAACCTTAAGCCAACGGCCATCTTTAGTAATACCAATTAGTACTACCTCATAGATTTCCTTATTTATATTGGAAATTACTGTATTAGAGGAAATAAGTGATACCTCGTGTTCAGAGGATTGACCACCAAACAAAACTGCTACAGTTAATTTACTCATTCCATAGTTCCTTTCTTGTACCTTAATAAGCTATATTGTACTCTTTTTATAGTCATTATTCAAGCTATAATACCTTGGCAGATTTGTACCAAATCTTATTATTTTCACCCCTATATACCAGTTTTCGATACTATACTTTAGAATAAACTAGCAAACCAATCCACTAGCCAAAAATGATATTCCACCTCGGGTTCTGCTTCCTCAGTGGTAGATGGTTCTTCCGTGGTAGATATAGAATCATACTCTTCCTCAGATAACACATTGCGAAGTTCCTCTTTGGACTGATCCGGAACTATGGTATAGGTATCATTTACCATGCATAGGTTAGGAAACATAACACACCACCAATTTTTACCCTCTGCCTTTCCTATTAGAATTCGAAAAGCATCGTAGTCTCCTGCAGGAAATGTCAAATCTCCATATACTTTCACTGGGAAATAACATTGTTCTAATCTAGCCGTAACATCATAATCATAACCCTGCTCTCTAATTACCTGTCTAGCCACACAGAGAATGTCCTCTCTATGTTCTGTAATCATTTTTTCTGCTTGTTCCTTACTTTTACTATCTTCTAAAAGTTCTTGCATATACAACACAACTTTATTTTTCACTTTAAGCTTTAATGCCTGATCATCTGCTGAATCACTATTGGCAAGGACGTGAAAACGTATTATTTCATTTGCAATATTATGTTGAATGTCTGCCTTACTTTCGCGAGATTTGGTACATATAAGAGTAGCTACCACCATTATGGCTCCCAGCACCTTTAGTACCTTTAATTTTAGTATTCGCTTCTTATGTATCTTTTCCGTATCTCTTACAAAGGCTTCCATAGCATCCTTGCTTTCTTCTGTTTGATTTACGTTCATATTTGACTCAATACCATTTGCTTCTATAATAGTATTCTCTTTCATTGTCTTCATAGAAAATCCTCCTCACTACTAATTAGCTAGAGTATTTCCATTTTGTTGTAATTTATACGAAAAATCAGAGAAAACACCCCCTTTCATAAGAAAGGATAACTTGTCAACACACCAACTTCTGTGTATAATAATGTATACAAAGTACAAACTAGAGATAGATATGATTTGGAAAGGAATTTCACATGCATTCAATTAGATTAAAGGCTATGGCTAAAATAAATCTTGGATTAGATGTTGTCGGAAAACGACCAGATGGTTATCATGAAGTGCGAATGATTATGCAAAGCATTAATCTCTACGACTCAATTTCTATCACTAGAACGAAGACAAATAGTATTAAAATCAGTACTAATTTACCTTATTTACCAGTCAATGAAAATAACCTTGTATATAAAGCAGCGGATCTTTTATTAACTGAATTTCACCTACCAAAAGGACTCTTTATTTCCTTAAAGAAGCATATCCCAGTAGCTGCTGGCATGGCAGGGGGAAGCTCTGATGCTGCTGCAACCTTAATTGGTATCAATAAATTATTTCATCTAGGGCTCTCTAGAGAAGAACTTTGCAAACGAGGAGTTACGATAGGTGCCGATATACCTTTCTGTATTATGAGAGGGACTGCATTATCCGAAGGAATTGGTGAGATTTTAACCCCTATTTCTGGGATACCAGACTTCCCAATCCTAATTGCTAAACCAGATATCAGTGTTTCTACTAAATATGTTTATGAGAATCTTCGCTTGGATGAAAACACCATTCATCCTGATATAGATGGACTAATTAAGTCAATTCAAGACAGTGATTTAGAAGGAATTACTTCAAAAATGGGTAATGTATTGGAAAAGGTCACCATAAACAAATATCCTGTGATTGAGAAAATAAAGAGTTTTATGAGAGAGCACGGAGCTCTCAATTCATTAATGAGTGGTAGTGGTCCTACTGTATATGGTGTTTTTGATAAAAAAGAGACGGCCTATCATGCTATGGAACAATTAAAGCTTAGCGGATTAGCTAAGGATGTTATCTTAACTCGCTGCTTCACACCACGCACATAAACCCATTTGGGAAGGAAGAAAGGCAAGGGAACGCATATGGATAATCACTTACAAGTTACTACAAATGAATATTTACCCCTTCGTGATGTTGTGTTTAAGACTCTTCGCCAGGGCATATTAATGGGAAACTTGGCCCCTGGGCAACGTCTAATGGAAATACAACTAGCAAACCAGCTTGGGGTAAGCCGAACCCCGATTCGCGAGGCTATGAGAATGTTGGAATTGGAAGGTCTTGTGGTCATGGTCCCTAGAAAAGGTGCACAGGTAGCTAAGATCAGTCAAAAGGGATTACATGATGTGTTAGAGGTTCGTAGCGCATTAGAGGATTTGGCCATGGAGCTATCCTGCCAGAGAATCACGGAAGAGGAACTGGCACAGCTCAGAAATGCAATTGATAGTTTTAAAGCTGCTGTGAAGAAAAAAGATATTCAATTAATTGCACAACAGGACGTGGCTCTTCACGATATTATTTATGCCGCTACGAAAAATGATCGCCTTATTGCTCTATTAAGTAATCTTCGAGAGCAAATGTATCGTTATCGTATGGAATATATTAAGAATTCTGCTAGTCACCAAGCCATTATTGATGAACATGAGGCACTATACATTGCTCTTTCCACTCACGATATAGAGAATGCTAAGAGTACCATGCACAATCACATATATAATCAAGTAAGAACTGTCAGCCGCAGCATCGATGGTGAATAACCACCTATCACTCTATTAACTTTTTTCTACTACGTCCGATATAGTTTATAGATACTATAAACGGAGCTTTATTACCAAGGAGGGTGATAACAATGGGCGTAGAAGCTATTAATAATTCTAATTCTGGATATACTGGCACTAGTAGTAAGATATCCACGAGTCAAGCTACCACAGGAACGGTAGCCAGTAGCACAGCAAACAATACCAATGATAGTGTTGCCGCTGTCTATGAAAAAAGCGATACATCCCGTAAAATGGATACCGCTACAATTGCAAAATTGAAACAAGATGCTGAAAGACGTACTCAGCAATTACGTAGTATTGTTGAAAAGATGATGACGAAGCAGGGAATTACTTATACCACTGCCAGTGACATGTATGCCTTTTTACGCTCTGGTAATTATGAGGTGGATGCTACTACACAGGCTCAGGCACAAGCAGACATTTCAGAAAGTGGCTATTGGGGCATAGAACAGACCTCAGATCGTTTGGTTTCCTTTGCACAAGCACTTACAGGTGGTGATCCTAGCAAAGCAGATGAAATGATTGCTGCAGTGAAACAGGGCTTTGAAGAGGCGACTAAGGCATGGGGAGATAAACTTCCTGATATCTGTCAAAAAACATTAGATAAAACTATTGAGAAATTAAACAAATGGAAAGATAGTATTTCTCAATGACTATAATAAGTAAAGAACAAGGCTGGCACTAAATTAGTGCCAGCCTCATTTTATGATAACTCCTTAAGTACCTGCCGAATAGCTTCTAGTGCCTCTAATGGGGACGAAGTCCCTTTGGTTGCTTGCTCCATTGGACAGACTCCTGTGCCAGACCGATTAGCAATGAACTCCACCTTCTTTTCATAAGTGACAGAGATATGGTGTACATTTAATACCTCTAGAGCTGCTTCACTTACAACCACAGCATATAACTCTTTTATCCCTAGTAAAACATATAAAAAAGCTGCACCCCTACCAACTACTTTATCTGCAACAGAGAACCTCTTTGTGTTTATGCCCTGGTCTAGCCACCTAAGAAGAGGCTTAATTCCTCGGTCTCTACTTGTATAAACTATGCTTTCTTTACATAATACACAGGTAAAATCCTCTTTTTTCAAAAGTTCTATAGCACGCTGTAAATCGTTCACCATTATTGCCTCCTCTTATCCATCTAACCGTTCTGATGCACCCTGTAATAAAGTAATAATTGGAAGGTGTTGAGGACAAACAGCTTCACACTGGCCACAACCAATACAGCTTCCTGCTCTTCCGCTTCTTTCCACTAATCCATTATAGAAGAAATGTGGCCGCATATCTTCTCCATACATTCGTAGGGTATTTTCCGCTTTAAATACATCCGGTATGATAATATTCTGTGGACAGCCATCCATACAGTACCTGCAATCAGTACAAGGGATTGTGTCCATCTTAGCCATAGCCTCCACCACCGATTGAAGAACTTGCTTTTCTTCCTCTGTAATTGGCTCAAAAGCAGTAAAGGTGTGGAGATTATCCTCCATTTGCTCTTTCGTGCTCATTCCACTAAGGACAGTGACTACACCAGGAAGGGAAGCTGCAAATCTTAGTGCCCAAGAAGCTATAGAAGCCTCTGGTCTAGCCTGCTTCATAAGCTGTTCAATCTCTGGCACCGTCTGTGCTAGCATACCGCCCTTTACAGGCTCCATAACAAGGATAGGTATATTGTATCTATGTAAAATCTCGTAGAGTCTACCGGACTGTACCAATGGATTTTCCCAATCTGCATAATTAAGCTGTATCTGCACTACCTCAACTTCAGGGTGCTTAGAAAGGATTTCTTCAAGAAGCTCTGGGGTTCCATGAAAGGAAAAGCCAAAATGCTTAATCTTGCCCTCAGCCTTTTTCTCCATAGCCCAGTTAAAGCAATCGTATTTTAGGTAGCCTTCATAATTACCACCCTCTTCTACGCTATGTAAGAGATAGATATCAAAATACTCCACACCTGTTCTCTCTAATTGCGTGTTAAAGAGCTTATCACGATCCTCTTTCTCATTTAACATCCACTGTGGAAGCTTTGTAGTAAGATAGAAGGATTCTCTTGGGTACCTTTGTACTAAGGCTTCTTTTACAACACTTTCAGATCTTCCCTCACAATACATATAAGCAGTATCAAAATAATTCATACCACTTTCCATATAACTGTCTACCATCTCACAGACCCTTTGTAGATCAATTTCTTCCCCTTGTTTTGGCAAACGCATCATACCAAAGCCCAATTTAGGTAACTTGGTTACATCTAAGCTCATGCTTTTCCTCCAATCTATCTTCTCCCTATATGTACCTCATATAACTTATCTATCATTATATAAGTAGTAAATACTTATTGCAAGGTAGCGAATAAAATGGGCTGTTACATTACGGTAACAACCCACTTTAACTATTCCTCTATTAACAGATGGCATCTACCTTCTTAATAAGGAGTAAATGATCCCCTACATTAATGGTACTGCTATCCATATCATTGGTTTCCATAATACTATCCACTGTGGTATAGAATTCCTTAGCAATTGCCCACATTGTATCCCCAGGCTTAACAATATAGCCTGTAAGACTAGGCATCTCTTGAAGAAGGCCAAGATCCATCTCCTCCTCGGTTACATTACGAATCACCATCTGCCTCAACTGTTCCATGACTATAGAGTCCAAGCTAATACTACATTTTACTTCAATGTCATTACTGTCCATCATAATTACATTCAGCTGCTCAATGCTTGGTTTCACATCATAGAGACAATTATCATTAATATTCTTTACCTCAACAACCTGAGAAAATGGTACAACTCCCTTTATGCAACCCAAAGGTTTACTATCCTCATCTGTGATATATAGAATTTGAACGTATACAACACCTTCTACTTGGATACCGTTATTCACAATCTCCATCTCATCAATCTTAATGTTTCCGGAAACATTACAAACCTGGAGTACATTAGGAGAATTGCTATCTACCATAATATGATCTACAACTCTTACCTTACTATTATTTTTTGTAATAATATTCTCAAAGCCAGCCTCTTCAAAGTATGGGGTTATGCGCTTTGCTGTGGAGTATACATCACATAATACATCCACCATCTCCTCCTCGTAGGCCTTAACATCCATATCTAGTACCACTTCCATGTCCACTACACGGTTTTCACCATCAACATCTGTCTTTACATCTAAGCTTTTACTAAGAATCTGAATACAAATATCTGATATCATATTCTCATTACATCCACTACAGTCTAATGACCCACTAAATGGAATCTCTGTCTCATAGAATTGAACAGATTGGTCTTCTGCTTCAGAGGAATATAACATAAAGATAATAAGGTCGCCCTTAAGACTAATCTTGTTATCACCCATTCTTGTATCTACATTCCTAAGTTCTAATTCGTGATAATGAACGTCCATAATATTAGGTTTCCCACTAGGAAGAGTAATCTCATCCTTAATTCGGTAGGTGTCCTTCTTATTGATGGCAAGCTGGGTAATCTCCATCTTTCTATTTAGATACTGTACATCAGGAGTAGCCTCTACACCAATAGCGGTCTCTTCATCATAGATGCTTTCAGCCATACAGCGGAATCCAACAATGGATTTCACACTGACTTTTCGGGAATTAATCAAGCTAGTACTAAGGTCTTCTACTTCCCATTTCATATTGATGTTGCTTTCTGGCGTAGCATCGTCCATATTAATCATTTCTTCAAAGGGAAGTCTGCCGATAATATTATGTACGGGTCTGTCGTCATCTGCACTGACATAAAGCAAGTTAAAGTTCAATTCTCCACGAACAGAAACCTTACCATTTAGAGGTTTTACCTCAGATAAGGTAATCACTCCCTGCTCCTTTACAATCCGATCAATATCAGGCTTAACGTCTGGAACATTGAAATCATCATCGAGGGTCAATTGCGTATTGCACCGACATTTCAATTTATTCATATGGACATTTTTCTTAATTAACTCCACAAAAAATCCCTCCTTGTCTATATATAACATACATATTCAGACCGGAAGGGATTTATTCGTAAACTTTATTCAATTTCTACTCGTCTGTCTTAGGGACTAGACCAATCATAAAACTAATTACAAAGAGACAAACGCACATCTTTAGTTAGCAAATCAGAATAGCTATAGGAAACTGTTCTTGGACCATCCTCAATGTCGTTATCCACTTGTACTAAAAAGATAAAAGGATGAGCTTCTGCAATAACACCCTGTGTAACATCCACTTTGTGTCTGCCCTTATTAGCCTTAATCAAAACCTTGCTACCAACATGTTGCGATAGTGCTTTTCTTACTTGACTTAAAGAATTCTGCTGCATCTTTATTCACCTCATCTTATCACATGCATATATAATAACATGGTAAAATTTGTTTGTCAAATCGCTGGCACTTTTTAGAGCTTGACTTTACTGCATTTTGCAAAAATTTATTTCTATTATTCTCTTGTTATATTGTAAATAATTATAACTTCTATGCTAATACTATAATTTTTATTGTGCATTACTTAATCTATTGCCTGATTTTGGCTATTTGTTATGTGCATATTTAACAATTATTATTTTTTTCATTATTTACCACTATATCTTGTTTTTACCATTAATATATTACAAAATATTGTGAGTACATGGTACTTGTTTTTACTGAAAAACTACACTTTTATCCATATATTCCAGCTTTACTACCAGGTATGGATAGGTTATTGCTTGAATAGCTAGATCCTTTCCCGGACCTATCAAGTTAGTATTAATATAAATTGCATTGGTTGATAGAAACAAATCGTCTACAGAAATACTATAACCACCTGTATTTTTTGCTCCATAGCCCACCGCAATATATAGATACTCATTCCCTTTGGTAGTATAGGTTAGTTTAAATGGATTAGCTTTCTTCTCATTAATAGTGGCCAAAAGAGCCTCTGGTATCTCATGTTCTGGTACCACTGTAAACTCTAAGTCCCTGATTCGAACTACCTCGTTATTACCCTTACAGCTACTAAAAAATCCAAGGGGCAATAGAAAAATGAGCACCAAAATCCCTAAAAGCTTCCACTTTCTCACAAAAAAGCCTCCTGTTTATCTCCTTATCTAATTCTATGAGACAATCGGCTAAATCATACCCACATGCTTACTGCCACCATTGCTCAAAGGACCATACCACATCAAAGCTATCATCCTTTACTGTTACTGTATAGGTCTTAGAATTCTTCCCTGTCATCATAAGTGTCAACCTCATATTCTCCCCTATCACCTTATCAAAAGAAACTGGAATGACTCCCTTATACTGGTCATCAAGGTAAACTGACGCTCCTGCAGGAGTATATATATGTATCTTATTGGTAGTACTCTGGGTTGGACTAGAAGTTGGGGAGGCTGTAGCAGTTGCTGTAGCAGATGGTGAAGGAGTAGGGGTTGAGGCGCTATCAGTTTCCTCTACTGGCTCTCCTGGGCTAGGGCTAGGTGATGTCCCAGAGGTGGTTTCTGCTGCTAAAGTAATTGTTAAAACTTCCTTCTCTTCTCCTACCTTAAGCTTTGCATAGTAGGTCTGATAACCAGCACATTCCACTTTCACCTCATAGTCGCCATATTTTAACTCTATTGGTTTACTATAATCTGTCTCCACATTATCTATATACAGATCTGCTCCCGCTGGAGTAATATCGAAGTAGCATTTCCCGGTCTCTACCTTTTCCGCTTTATATTCGCTGAAATCTAACGTGTAATCCTCACCGGCCATCAGCTTTATGTACTTAGTAGCACTGAGTCCATCCTTGGTAACGGTAACCCTATAATCCCCTTCCCGTAATGGAAGTACCATATCTTCTGTGACAGTAGTAATAATATCATAACCAATTTCAATGGTTCCATCTAAGAAGGCTTTATAGCCAGTTAAGGTAACATATCCATGACCCTTTGTTACGATTATAGAGTAGACTTGTCCATTGATTCCTTTTATGGTAACCAAATCCTTGCTGCTTAAATAATTTGTAT
>JAEZQN010000264.1 GCA_023441145.1 Bacillota bacterium | reverse complement strand
TTATAAGAATTCGATGGAAACAAATCCTTGTACAAAACTTATTGCTGCTTTGGGTAAAATTCGCCAGAATACACCGACGCTTATGTTTGGGGATTATAAAGAATTGGAGTTGCAGACCACACATTTTGCCTATGCGAGAGTTCTAGATGGACAATATGTGATTACAACAGTGAATAATGGAGAGAATGATGTTTCCATGAATCTGGAAGCGGGATGTTCGACAGAATATGTTGGCGCATTGACAGGAGAGAGAGTAGCTGTAAACGGTGGCCGCATTCAGGTGAGAGTACCTGCTAACTTTGGGGAAATCTGGATTCCTTCAGAACTATGTAGCAAAAGCTTTGCACCGATTAAAACTGTGGAAATTGAGAAAGCAGAGTCTGTAAAAATAAAGGAAGAAAAGAAGTCTGTAAAAGTAGCCGTAGACTGGAACAAGTCCTATGAAGATATGTCTGTAGAAGAACTTCAGGAAATGATTCTTGAAAAAATGAGAAGAAACGGTCCGGTAACAGACTATATGATAGGAACTGTTAGAGAAAATACACACCATGGTTCATTAGTTGCTTGGGTTAGAAGTTTTGGGTAAAATGGTGCTTTTATTGAACTGCTGATTGATTTAATTGCGGGTTGTACTATAATATCCTCATGGCAACACTTTGGCAACAGAAAATCAGTAAGGCAATATAACAACTTGCCGAGCTTGAATAATAAGCTGACTGAAAGCACGTAGATTGTACTTCGGTTAGGTAAAATAAAAGACATAGTTTTAGATAATAAATGGATAGCCCACAAGCTTGCTTGCAAGGGCTATCTTTTTTTGTTGGTGAAAACATACGAAGCACGTTGCCTATGAAACAGGAAATTTACTATGTAATTTGCTGATAATATTGTGAATAATAAGTAGTATTTTGTTGATATTGTTCGAATAACAGAATATACTTATTATATGTATATGAGGATTCAAGTATGGAATACTTAACAACAGTTGAAATGTCTGAGAGATGGAGTAATACCCCTAGATGAATTGGAGTATTGTGTTCAAAAGGGCGAATCCAGGCAGTAATAAAAAAGGTAAAACGTGGTTCATACCAGCAGATGCTAGGAAGCTGGCAATGCAATCTTAGAATATATATAGTGCTGGCATAATTACGTTCGACTTTTTGTATCCAAAGTATTTAAAGTTTAAAAAGTAAGTATAAATGCTATTAGGAAATTTTATACATAGGGGATGGCACGAATGAAAAAAGTTTTGCGTTTTTTAACAGTTCAAATACTAATATTAGTAATAGGGATTAACGCATTATCTCCAATGTCGGCATATGCTGTTTCGAGTACATACGAATTACCTGAGTTGGAGTTGGAGGTAACAATTCCGTCTGGTTACTCGGTTGTCACAAGAGATACTTCTGCAAGTGACCCGATATTTAGTGAATTTGGTACAACTAAGTCAGATCTAATGAGTCAGTTTGAAAAAAACTACATTTATCTGAATGCCATTTCGGATAACTATAACGAAGAAATAGTTGTTACGATGATGGAAAATAGTCTGAGTAATTTCAGTCTATTCAGCGACACTACTCTTAACACACTTGCTTCGGCGCTGGTTAGTCAATACACTGATTATGGTATCAATGTTTCTAAATATGATGTTTACCAGCATTCACAGGCTAAGTTTGTTAGACTTTATTTTACTGATACCGCCAGCACTGTTCACGGCTTGCAGTATTATACTATATATGACGGTAAAGCAATGAATTTTACCATGCGGTCTTATGAAGGCAGTCTTTCTTCTAGACAAAAAACCGCAATTAAAAAGGTTGTGGATAGCATTAAATACGACAAGGCTCCGCCCGTGCCGGATCCAGGCGAAGACACAAATTCTTTTGTTCATACAGATATTGATTCTGGTGTAACATTTACTGTTCCTGCTAACTGGAAAGAAGAAGAATTTTTTGAGGACAGAGAGTATATCGATGTTAAATTCGTTTCAACAAAGGAAGACGGTTGTGTGATGATATATGGGGACAGATGTCCGCATCTGATAGGGTTGGTTATACTCGCTCCAACCTAAACAACTCTGCTTTTACCAAATCTGATATTGCCGAGATGTATAGTACAACTGCCGACAAGATTTCTACTGTTACATATAATGGTGTACAATATTTCATAGGTGAAACGAATTACTCGTCTGATACATATGGTATTGACCTATCCGTGTCTATGACACAGTTGGTTTATATCGATAATGGTTGGATGTATATGTTCCAATTCGGTGGAACAAGCAGTCACAAGCTGTACACCGATTTTGAAGAATTGCTTAACAGTGTACAATATCCCACAGTTTCAAATGTGTCGGAAGGTAGTTCTGTAAATAACATACCATCTGGAACAGACAACATTGATGACAGTTCGGTTATTGTAGCGGTAATTGTGTTGTTAATGATTGTAACGGTAATTGTGGTTGCGGTAGTACTCACTCGCAAAAAGGTTGTCGAGAAGGAAATTGAATCCAGCTACACTCCGAACTATAATACAAATTCACCTGAACCTCAGATTAACCCTGAAGCAACTATTTCGTGTAAGAATTGTGGTCGGGCATTACCATTAGATAGTGTATTTTGCCATGTATGTGGCACTAGAATTCACCAGGAGGAGAATTGATTATGAAAGTGGTTATTTGGATTGGATGCATCTTTGTGGCAACGACACTTAATACATTGTTGGGATATGCAACGGGCTTTAAAGTAGGATACCTAGTGTTCTATTTTGCGGTATATTTTGTTGCTAAAAAAATGTGTAACAAATGGGACCAGCATAAAGAAGCAAAGAAAGTGAGAGAAGAGGCCTTCTATGCGACGAATGCCCCTGTGGTTGAAACAACGACCGCCACAGCAAACGATATCCGCTTTTGCAGAAAGTGCGGGGAAGAACTTTTAGAAAATAGCCAGTTCTGTGGTAAGTGCGGAACCCAAATTATCTCGGAGGATTAGGTATATGAAGAGAGGAATTATTAGAATTATTGCGGCAATAGTAATGATTTTTATGCAAATATTAGCGATTATTGGACGATCATCTGTGGAAAGCATAGTTAGCAGTGATATATGGACTAACATAGGTTTTTATAGTGTTGGCATTACGGGCATTATTTTGTTGATTTACGGCATTCGTGCATATAGCAAGGGTTTTTATTCACAACTTATTCTTCACAGCAGAACCAAGAAAATCCATACTATAACCAAATGGATATTGTTTAGCATAACAACCCTTCTTTTCGTGTTTTATGTGTTGTCGTTTATCTCTTCGTGGCCCTACTTCAATTTCTTTACAATTTTAATGATTTTTGCAACCTTGTCCTTTGCGCTCTATCTGCTCCTTTATGCATATAAGAAACCGTCTTGCCTTTTTTCTACCGCGTTGATATTTACGGGAGTTGCATATTTGTATGGAATTATTAATAGCCTTACGTATTATATATTGTATTTATCAGATATGGACAACTATATTTTATATGTGATTTTGGGTATCATCCCTAGATTGATTACAGGTATCTTGTACATTGTTATTGCCGCCAAACTGTATAAAGAGAAGTTCTCCATTAATGTTATCAAAGTGTTAGGTTGGATAGCATTTTGTTTGGAATTCACAAACAGAGTATTGTGTGACTTGCTTGTATTCCAAAGTTTCTATTTCTACAATATAAGTCTCATCCTTAATATCCTGTTAATCGTCGGCTTACTCTTATACCTCAGTGTTTTCAAAATGAACACATTGCGGGATATCACTGTGGAAGATGATGTAGATACCATCAGATTTTGTCGCAAATGTGGAAGTCTATTAATTAGTGACAGCGAGTTTTGCCGACAGTGCGGAACACAAATTGTGAGGGAATAGAACATGAAATCCAAGCGAAAGAAAAATAGTCAAATCCAAAATAAAAATAATTTATACCGTACAAAATGCGGAAACGTATCATATACGGATTAAGGAGAAAATATGAAATGTAATAAATGCAATCACAATTTGCCTAATGATAGTGAGTTTTGCCAATATTGTGGTAATAAAATCACGGGATTTACTGTATCAGAAATAAATGAAGACGGTTCCGATTCTGTAGGAAATATATTTGGTGAGGATGCTGTGAATATATTAATGGCAGCTCAGGCTAAGACAACAAAAGAAGCATATGATGCTAACAGCTCTAGTCAGTCTAATAATGAAGGAGATTCTGATTTTGGTCTTGTTCCTGAAAAGCCAATATACACACTTGCAAGAAAAAGTGTTGACGGAGAATTAGAATATCTCAGTAAACTTCGTACTCTAAATGGTGAAACAGTCAAGTGGAATCGTCGGGGTTCTACCAGGGTTGAAGGTATTAACGGAATGATAGATATATAC
>JAEZQN010000254.1 GCA_023441145.1 Bacillota bacterium | reverse complement strand
GTGCCAAGTACCTTTGAAATCTTAAGCCCAAATAAATGTTCCCATTTCTCAAATTCTCTGGACCATGTATCCTCTGCTACTCGTTTCGGTGCGATGACTAGGACTTTACCTACTGTAAAATAATCTAATGCTAGTAACCAAAGTGCTGTTAAAGTAATCACCGTTTTCCCTAAACCCATATCTAACATCAGCGCACAGACAGGATGTGATACTATAAATTCTGTGGCATAAGCCTGATAACTATGAGGATTGTATCTCATTCAAAACCCCTCCTATCATTTCTAAGTTATCAATACAATAGACTTTAAAACCTAAAGCTTCTAATTGTTTCTTTCGCCTTATTTGAAGAGGTCTTAATTTTTTAGAAGGTGCCTTCAACTCCACAAATGCCAACTTACCACCATGAAATAATACAATTCGGTCAGGCACTCCATCCATACTTGGTGAAAGGAATTTAAGGGCAAGACCACCCAGCTTTTTTACTTCACAAACCATCGTCCGCTCAATCTGCTTTTCACTTACCATGTCTTTTTTACCTCCGTTTCCCAATAACCACTCTTCGCGCGTTATGATGCAATACGTGTTTTATATACTCTATATGGCTATTACTTATATATTTATATTTAATACATATTTATCAGCAACATTAGAAACAAACCTTGGTTCAGCCCTTACGGGTATTACATTTGTACTTGTTGTCGTTAATGTCATTTTTACGAAATCATAAGCAACCTCTGCAACACCTATTAAAGCAACTAAGTTGCTGATGGTTTCCGTCAATTTTGCCTTTAAGCTACTCTCTTGTATATCCCTTTACTATACCGTAAATGGAGAAACGCATCTTAAATTCTGCCTTACTCCAACCATCTATATTACTCATAATGGCAATAATCTCATTAGCATCTTGGCGCCTTAAGTTCCCACGCTCTTTACCGAAACACTCACACCATATCTCCATATTACACACACGCTTACGCTTAACAGTTCCTACATGGTGCTCTCCTTCAAACTCTGAGCCATTGATGAAGTTGCGTCTCTCATAAAGGGTCATGTTATCCCAGTTATTAGGTAATAAGATTTCAAGGTAATCCCTAACCATACCTTCTCTTTCATCTTGCTCCATTGCTTCACGTTGTTCATGGACTGCCATTCCTTCTAAATCCTTTGTTAGGTGTAACTGCTCTCCCTGATTATAGTAATGGAGTGCCTCTGCCCAAATCTGTGATACTTCATCAGTAGTTAATTCCCATGAACCTCTAGCCACTCCACCAGGTACCTTAACAGGCCAAAATCTACGATTACCTGTAATGTCTCTTAGATAACTATCTGCATTGGTTGTGCCAATAAAGACACACTGCCTTGGATGAGGTGTGGCTCTTCTGCCAAATGCTGCGCGATAAATATCATTCTGTCTAGATAAGAACCCACGTAAAGTTTCAAGATCTGTTTTTCTAAGTCCTGCAAGTTCTCCTATTTCAAGAATCCAATACCCTTGTAATTTTTCAGCAGCTGTTTTATCCTTCGTATCACTTAGGAGCAGTGAGTCATTGAACCATTCCCCACATAACTTAGCAATCAACGTGGATTTCCCTTTTCCTTGAGGACCACTCAGCACAAGCATTGTGTCAAATTTACACCCTGGCTTCATAACTCTAGCAATAGCAGCACACAGAGTTTTTCTTGTAACTGCACGAACATACACATTGTCTGTTGCACCTAAAAAATCTATAAGTAATGTATCTACTCTTGGCACCTCATCCCATTCGGGCAATGAAGCTAAATATTCTTTAATCGGATGATAAGAACGGTCATCTACTACTTTTGATACTGCAATATCATAATTCCTGGCTGAAAAGTTACCATAACTTAAATCAATATAAGAAATAAGCTGTGCATCATCAGCATCTCTCCAAAACTTTGAAGGGTGTTTCCAAGGCACATCCCCTTTGATTTCCATTCCATCACCTAACTCATTAAATACAAGTGCTTTGAGGTGTTCATCGTTTTGTAAGATGAGTAGCAAGTTCTTCAAGTTATTGACAAGCTCACCTCGCCTATTGTACTCAAGAGCACTTCGCCATTCCTCATCCGCTGCAAATTCTACCTTAGCGATTTCCTCACGTTCTTTTGCTAATGTTAATTTAACAGCATCTAGATTAATTACAAAATCTTGCATTGCCTTAAAAGATGGTAATTTATTAGGCTCGATTCCTTCAGCTGCTTTAGCATCTAAGTCTCCAAATTTATGGATACGCACCACATCAAAAGCATTCATTAATGTATTGCAAGCTGGGTCAGTCGCATGATGGCTATAGACAAACTTATCTTCATAAACTACAACACCAGCTGCTGAATCTGCTGGTATATAGTCATAACGCCCACTCATAGTACTTGGTTTGTACACATCTGGAATAAACGTATCAATGGCTGTTGTTACGGTGAATGTTCTATTAAAGGCACCAATTACCCCTTCTTTAGTAAGTGGATCAGCCTGCTTTTTGATATCTCTTTGCACAATAGTTCTACTACGGTTACTGACAGGCCAAGAACTTAAGTCCTGCCAATCCGTATATCTTGCTAATACCTCATCAGGATTTATTATTTGCCCCTCAATCTCTTTAAAAATAAATTCCCCATCTACTGAAGTGCTTGGCCAATACATAAGCCTTGAAGGTTCATAGGTTGAATCATCAAATAGTTCTATGCCAATATCTCCAGCCAGTCTTCTAGAAATTGCACTATATTCATCAGCTGTTACTTCGCGGCTCAAGAATATAATTAAACGTAACCTTGGTTTTTTAGGTGTATGTTTATGCGTTGAGTAGAGTACACACTTCATATCATGAAAAAGTTCTAATTGATCTATAATATCCGGTGTACCATAATCCATATCCAAGGTGATGGCAGACCGTGATATCACACAATCCTTCTTACGTCTGCCATCTTTTAACCGACCTAGTACAAAGCCACCCACATCTTTGATATCATCTTGCTTTGCTTTGGGCAAATTCTTATATTGCTCGATGGTTTCTGATGTACGATAAGTAGTTGCTAGACGGTCTCGGAACTGCTCATACTCCAGTTCCTGACCATTCCATTTTTTATCCATACGGGAATTGCCTGTTGATACATATAACTTCATAGTTCATGCCCCCTTTATGATTTAGGCACACTGCCCACGCTCAATTACAGGTAATAGGTTCTTTTGGTTCTTCAGTAAATCATAGAGAAATAATCTGCCCTTTTGGGTCCAATATGTGTGCATGACACTTCTTTCAGCATCGATAGCATGAGTGCGTGATTGAGTATAACCTTTATCAGCATAGTCTTGATAAAGAAGCCACGTATTTCCCTGTTTATAC
>JAEZQN010000234.1 GCA_023441145.1 Bacillota bacterium | reverse complement strand
GTGCATTGGTCCTCCAATACACCTTACTTCTATTTCTTCTTATCCATAAATTGCGCTTCTCCATTAAAGGCATTGGACATGTTTTTATAGTAGTTACTAATACTTTTGCTACTTACATTATAGTCTTTAATCCTTTTGCGCATATCAGAAAATCTAATCTGTAGACTATCTCTGTTTTGAATTTCTAGTCGTTGTATTTCCATAACCTTTTTTGAAATAGCGATTATATTTTCCTGCATGGAGATAATAATCTTCTGATACTTGTCCTTATAAATGGAAAAGCCATCCTTTACCCGAGCATAACTTAGCTCAAAGCCATTGTCTAACTGCTCTAATTCTTCCAGCAATACCCCTTTTTGATCTAATAAGCCTTGGAACTCATCCACGTTAGCGATATCCTCTTTTGCTAGTCGCTGTTGTTTTTTGTCTAACAGAAGTAGTTCATCTAAAATGGAATTTTTCTTCTGTAACGTTTGACTTAATATGTTTACATATATGCCAAAACTCTTCTCATCTACCATACTATTGTCCTATTTTCTTTTATTAAGTTCCATAACTTGCTTCCAGGTATCACGAATTTCTCTAATAAAATTCAACGCATTTGTTAATATATCCGCATCTTTACGTATATTAGCTTCTACTAGTTCTGTATAGATAATATCATAAATTTGATCAAAATCCTTAGCAACAGGATACTTCATATCCAAGGTACTACGAAGCTCTACAACGATGCGCTGCGCTTTCATAATGTTCTCGTGTGCTTTGAAAATATCTTTTTTTTCAATAGCAAGCAAGCCAATATTACAAAACTTGATAGCTCCCTCATAAAGCATCAAGGTTAACTCTGCTTTTGAAGCTGTCTGTATTGTAGTATTTATATAGGCATTTGTAGCATTCACAGCCATACCCTTGTCCTCCTTGTATGTCACCTATTTACCCCATGAGATTGGAAAGATAACTAGATTGACTGTTAATTTTAGCCATGGCAGCCTCCATTGAGGAAAACTGTTTATAATACCGATCTTCTATTCCCTTAAGCCTGTCTTCCCAATCACTAATTCGTGTCGTATACTCAGATATTTGTTTATTTATCTGTTTATCATTATAAAATGTCAAAGAACTTCTTACACTAGTTGCTTTCATTTTATCTTGCATGGTTGTAAACAGATTCTGCATAATTCCAGTTAAGGCTAGAATCGTATTCTCAGAATCCTCAGAAAGAGCTTTCATCAACTTATCATCGTAGGTTCCATAGGTAGCATCCTCTACATCGCCATAGATATGTAATAATCCATTTTCCTTATAGTCAAAAGATGTACAAATACCAAAGGTTGATAATGCGTATTTCTTTCCATCTACTTCTACGCTAGATTGCATTGCCTGCCGCATAGCAGATGAAAGACTACTTAAGGTAGAATCTCTACGAAGTAAGGAATCCTTAATCTTAGCTTCCCATTTCTCTATCTGGTCATCTGTCATTCCTTCCTTCTCTTCATCGGTCAATGGTTCATATCCTCTTGAAGATTTCGCAGAATAGAGTGTATTCATTTCTTTAAGAATAGCATTATATTCTTTAATAAAATTCTTTACTGCATCATAGGTCGCTTGTGTATCATTAGTAACATTTAAGCTAATCGGTGCACTAGTAACTCCTGTTAGGTTGAGATTTAGATTATTTACCGTAAAGCTATTATTTTCGCTAGTAAGCTCTGCCCCATCTAGAGTAAAAATAGCATCTTGAGCACCCACCAATGACATTCCACCATATTGGAGTGTATTTGCGGTATCGGTGGTAGACATGGTACCATTGGCACCATTGATTTGTACTCTACTTACCCCATTGACATCAGTTGTTAAGTTAATCTCTGCCATACCTATATTGGATAGTGGTGTTGCACCTGATGAATAATCTGTACGTCCAGACTGTGCAGCATAATCTACCAGCTGATCTTCAAACTGATTAATTCTTGTGTTAATATTATCTGCTTCATGAATGGCAATATAATCATCATACATCTGCTTATAACTATCTTGAGCTTTTACCTCAGCAACTTATGCATCAATAATCTTGTTGTATGCTGTTAGTCTATCTGCCTCTGTCATGGCATTATAGTTTTCATTTGCCATGTTTTCGTTATCCTCAACGGTATTAGCAGGATTCGCTTTCCCAAGGCTCTTGATCAAATTCTCTTTTATCACATCTTCTTGTGATTTGCCAGCAAACTCTTGCGCAATTACAGCATCACGTACCTTAGCGTTAGCCTCTGTAATAGTTTGGTTCTTAGCAGCCACAGTTGTATAATCAACTAATAGTAAATGAGCATCTGTCTGAGCCGCATTTAGATTGCCCATGGAAACAGTTCCACCTGTTCCACCGTAGTTGAATGCCTTAAGTGCTTCGTCAATTTTTCCTTTGTCAGTAGCATTTAAATTGCTGTACCCAGTAGTAGCCCAAAGGTTGTCTCTTGTAGCCACAAAGGCATTGCTAACAGCTCCCGTAGTCACACTAAATTGTTGGTTTACACCACTGCTACTAGAACTAATGAAAAAACGCTGCTGGTTACTGTCAAAGGACGCATTTAGTCCTGCAGACTGAAATGCACTTACAAGGTCACTTACCTTAGAATCAGCTGTTACAATATAAGCAACCTCTTGCTTCCCACTTATATTAATCACCGTATTGGTACCAGAAGTACTAAAACCTAAATCTGTAAGCTTAGTAGAAGCTGTTATCTTCTCTCCGCTACCATCTGCAAGGCTTAACTTATTGCTGGTAAGATATTGAGCACTTGCCAATTGGCTAACTGATATACTATGAGAACCAGTAGCTGCATTAGGTCCTGCAGTTGCTGATACCTTAGTGGTATCAGAAGATGCTACCGCTTTGGTTTTATATGATGACTGTAACCTCATCTTAGAAACCTGACTCGTATATAAGTTATAGATCTTTGTATTCAAATCTTGCCATTTTTCCTGAGTCCATTCCAGTTTGGTTTTACTCTGTTCGAGTTTTGTCTTTTTTATACCTTGAGCAGACATTAACTCCTTAATGATAGATTCTGTATCCAAACCAGAACTTAAACCCGATAAACGAATTGCCATGGTGGGCCACCTCCTTATCGCTGCTCATCAACTAGTAAACCCGTCATTTCCTTCAATCTACGTATCATATCTAGAGTTTCTTCAGAAGGAATTTCTCGAATCACTTCTCCTGTGTCTTCGTCAATCAACTTTACAGAGACACGGTTAATATCTTTTTCATACCTAAATTGACAACGACGATTACTTATTCTTAGCTTCGTATTTGCTTCATTTACTGCATCCCTCATCATCTGCTCAGATACGTTACCAGACTTTTGAGATACTGGTTCCCCACTAGTAGTACTACCTAGTAGCTTTACAGGCTCTATGGCAGGGAGCTCTTGTCTCGTTGCATTACCTGTATTTCCTATATATGTTGCAGTATTATTTACTCCTTGAATAGCCATTTACTTCACCTCCATGTGTTTTACTCACTTTCCTATTAATAAGCTTCTATTTTTATTATCGGTATAACGATAGACTTTCTTTATAGCTAATTCCATTGTTAACGTCCTAGAAGTCTTATAAACACAGGGCAAGGTGTCAAAATCCCATTTTTATGGAACCTTGACACCTTGCCCCTAATATGTTCAAACTTACTTCTTCTGTAAACCTCGTAAGACGTCTAAGCTATCTTCAGTAGCTGTTACAGCCTCTTTATTAGCCTCCTGAATTTGAAGATAGATTTCCTTACGATATACGGGTACAGCTTTAGGGGCACTGATACCTAGTTTTACCTGATCTCCTTTTACATCTAAGATAGTAATTTCAATATCATTACCTATTACAATTGATTCTCCATTTTTTCGTGTAAGGGCAAGCATCCTAGTTCCCCCCTCTGTTATCTACTGTAAATAAATCATATACCATATATTTTACTGGATAATCCTGATTTTCCACAATAATTTGAATTCCCTTTTTGCTATCTGCATTAATTAATAAAGGAGCTTTTAAATTAACAGACATAAGTGTTAGGTCACTTGGAACAGTCATAACAAAAAAGATTGCCATATTCTCATCTGATACAGTACCCAATGATTCTAATAGAGTATCTTCTACTACAGGATTATAGTCTGGTTTTACAAGCAACGGACTAACCACTGGAAGCGCAAGTGTAGGTTCATCAATACTCTGTAACCAGGATATGGATTCCTCTTTGCACTCCACATCATATAATACAGTATATTTTTTGTATTCCTCAAACCCAAATAGTCCGTTTTCAAAGGTAATGATCTTATCTTCAGCAATGTCAACTTCTCCAAAGCATTTGGTCTTTATAAGCATTTCCATTCTCCTTTTAACCCGTATTTTATAAGAAATCAAGCAATGAGTTCTTTACAGTTTTTGCAGCTACCGACAAGGATGCATTATAAATTGCTTCATATGAATTATATTTTATAATGGTCTCCACCATATCTGCATCTTCATTCTTGGATAACAAATCCTCAAACTCTATTTGCTGATCACTTAACCGGTTCTCTGTCAATTCAAGTCTAACATACCTTGCACCCAAATCAGCCACTGCTTCATTTATCTGATCCTGACAAGCACTTGTTACAGTCATCGCCTTGGCAAATCGCTCATGCATAATCTTACTGCGAAGTGTATACTCTGTATCTAAGGCCTCTCTCATACTAGTAAGTGCTTCTTGCTGTGCAGCGGTTAAGTTCTTCTCCTTTAGTTTCGTATCTATATCAGCAATTTGGGTTTCCAAGGAGTCAACCTGATTAACTATATTATAAAGTTCACTTATCTCTCTTGCAATGGTAGAATCAAATGCATCTTTTGCTAAGGTATTTACTGTCAATTTTTGTCCAAAATTAATTTCATAGTCTATTACTTGGTTCTCTCCCTGATTCGTGTAAGTCTTTACGGATCCATCTGTTAAATCAGTTACCTTACAATCATAATAATGCTCTGGACGTAAATCATACTCTTTAAAGTTTTGCTTGTTATAAGTGATTGAGATAGTATCTTGTTGATTTATATTATCATATGCAGCCTTGGAAAAGACCAATTCACCAGTCTCTGGTATGTATTGTATGGCATCCTCACCAGCAGCAAATTTATATGCAGCTGCACTTGATGCACTTACTACATTGGCAGCAACTGTAGTGCCTCCTATGTTAACATCAATCGTAGTAAGGGCTGCACCTGAAGCATCTGTAGATTTTAAATCATCATAAGCCAAACGAATTCGATAAACCTCTGTAGTTTTAGGTACTTGAGTCACCACAGAAGGAATCGTTGGATTATAAGAGCTGTAGGCAGTGCTATCCACTACCTGGGAGATAGCCTGTACATCCCTTCCAGAGAACTGTTGGGTAATCTCATAATTATAGTCTGTAGTATCCTCAGTAAAGATAAGGCTGGTATTGGTTTTATATCCTGTTAATACATAGCGACCTGCATAGTTGCTATTCCCTTCTTGATATATCTGACCGACACATTCCTTTAGATTAGCAATAATACTACTTCGATCCTTAACACTAAGTGGATCATTGGAGCCTTGGTTACACTCATTATAAACTCTAGTAAGTACAGTGTTTATATTGGTTAACGCTCCCTCCGTAATGTCCATCCAAGACTTGGCATCTGGAATATTGCGCTCATAGTACTGATTTAACTGATTTAAATTGTCCCTTAACTTCAGAGCTCTTACTGCAATAACAGGATCCTCTGATGGACGAGAGATCTTTTGTCCAGTTGCATACTGATTGTCTAATCTGGACAGTGTCTGTTTATTGTTATTAATATTCATCAGGGTACTGTTTGTCATCATTTTTGTGGTAACTCTCATTTACAATTCCCCCTTTATACACCCATGTAATTGATTAATCTATCGTACACTTCATCCATAATGGATATTACCTTGGCTGATAAATTGTAGGCATTTTGAAAACGTACTAAGTTCATTGCTTCCTCATCCACATCCACACCAGAGATAGATAATCTCTGATTATCCACTGCCCTTAACAAATTGGACTGGCTAGTAGAAAAATTGATTGCCTTGTCTGTATCCACACCAATATCAGAAATTAGCGCCTGAATATAACTGGTTGGAGAACCTTCCCTAAACATACTGCCATCATCCATACACTTTATAAGAGCCGTTAAAACATCTTTATTCTCCACGCCATTAACTAAATCCGTGGTTGTTGCTAATGCTCTAGGATCCTCCATAATTTTAGAATTCATACTAAAATTACTAGCTGTTACATTGTAATATGAATTTGCTGTGGTAATTGCCTCTCCTTCACCATGAAGGGAATACTGAGCTCCACTGGCTTTATTCACACCTGTAAAAAAGTCTAACTCCGTCTCATTATTAAGGTTTGTTCCTGTTCTATGAATATTATTCATTGCCCTAGATAAGGTTCTGACATACTCATTTAACTGGCTCATATAATATGGAATGCCTTTATAATTGATAGAATCACCAACCCTAGCATCCATCCCAGTTAAACTAGCTGGATCTACTGTTCCCTCCAGTTGAAATTTATAGGTGTAATTACCGTTTGCTGCAACCTCCATCTCAAAGCTGGAATACTTCATTTCGTGATTTCCAATGGTGATGGAGCCTGAAAGAGGGATGTTTAATAGTAATTCACTGTTAATGTTTGAATTTTCTACTACTGCAACATTGCCACTTACACTAGTTACCTTACCTTTGAAATTTACTTGGTTATTCCCATCTCTTAATTCAAATAGAGCTTGAAGCTTTCCACCTAAGGTTAAGCTTGATAAATCTAGTTCCTGTCCATTGGACCACATAACATCATAAAGTCCAGTAATATCATTTGCATTACTTTGAGATTCTCTTGGCACCACCTGTAAAGTGTTATACTCCGTAGTATCTACTAACGTCTGTCCGTCTACCTTCACGACGTAAGTCGTTCTTCCAGTTCCACCCTCTGCTTTTCTCTCTGTCACTGAGATATTGGCATACTGACTTAACTCATCGATAAGTAAGTTTCTCGAATCTCTTAAATCATTGGCATTCTGTCCTCTAACCTCTATCGCATTAATCTGTTTAGTTAGCATGGCAATCTGCTCTGCTAAGGAACTCACTCTCTGGCAACAAATCTTAATCTCATCATTAGCATCCTTTTGGGTAGAGCTTAAGTTTTCTGCAAGTTTTCGTATGTAATCTGTAATACTGTCTCCATACTGTGCAATCTGAGTACGAACTGCATTGTTAGTAGTATCCTTAGACAACTCCTGTAGGCTGTTAGTAAAATTGTTAATATTAGCAAGTAAGCCATTACTATTTAACTCATTAAAATAGTTTTCTATCTGTAGCATATAGGATTCCTTTGTCATATATGCTCCATAGACAGTATTATTGTCCCTATATTTTACATCATAATAGGCATTACGTTTTTGCGTTATACTATTTGCAACAACTCCAGTACCAACCATACCGTATGTATTATATACGGAGATAGGATCGGCTGCCGTCTGGTTAAGAACCTGTCTGGAATAACCATCTGTTTCTGCATTAGAAGCATTATGTGCTGTCGTATTAAGGGCAGCCTGATAAGTATATAAACCGGATGTTCCGATATCAAGTCCAAAAAATGTTGATGGCATCTTAGCCCTCCTTTCTAACTAAACAATGAGGTAATGATATGTTCTAGCATCTCGCTTACTACGTTGACATATCTAGCGGAAGCATTATACGCGTGTTGGTATTTTATAAGCTTTGTAAGCTCCTCATCAGAAGAGACTCCAGCAATCGAAGTTCTTTGGGAATCGATTGAAGCTACCATACTCTCCTGATTGGTACTAATAACATGAAAGGTATTTCCTCTAGTACCAATATCGCCAATCATAGCTGTGTAGTACTCCATAAAATTATTTACCGTAAGAACATTTGGCCCTAAAGTAGAGAAATTCTCCTTCCAGCAATCACTAAGTTGACTACATATTTTATCACTATACTCATTAGGAGCATTCTTATTACTCAGTGGAAGAAGAGAAACATTATCTAATACATCAGGATTAACCTCTAATTGAGATAGGGTGTACTGTGTTACTGTATCATCTAAATCCTCTTCATGATAGCGTTTTACAGTTACTGTGCTTCCATCAGATAATGTCAAGGTCTCATCCGTATAACGGCTCCAACTCTTTCTAGAAAACAGCTCTGTTCCAGCATACTCATTTCCCTCGCCCATACCAACACCTGCTGCGTCTTCATCAAGAATGGTAATGGTTTTTACTTCACCAGAAGCGTCCGTGTAGGTAAACTCCTTGTTCGGGCAGAGAATATCATTAAGCTTAGTAACTATCCCGTGAATTAAATAATCGAAAGAAGCCTGAGTTGTTGTGATAGTTGAGGTATTAATAGTTGTATTATAAAGAAATACTGCATCGTCATACTCATCATCTGTAGCATAATTCTCCCTTACAGGAATATCAGTGTAGTCGGCTTTCTTAAGTCCTCTCGCTATCATTAGACCTTTTAAATAACCTACATCACTATTATTACCCGAAGAGTAGGATTGATTATCTTTATACACATTCTGTCCAAAATGTGGCCAAGTAGGTCGAATCATCTCAGAGTCTTCACTTATTTTGGCTGTGCCCATTTCGTTTACACTATCCTCGGTAACGAACTGAACACCTTCTATATTTATAGTTACTTTTCCCTCTGCATTCTCTGCATAGGATATTTTCACATACTTTCCTAACTCATCTATTAAATTATTTCTGGTATCCCTTAAATCATTGGCATTTTCCACTCCAGAACATTCATTAAATACTATTGCCTCATTGAGTTTGTTAATTTGGTGTCCAATGTCATTAATTTTATCAACAGCAGTTTTAATCTCTGTATTAAGGTTTACCTGATAATCTTCTAATTGTTTGGCTACCAACTTAGCCCTCTCCAAGAAGGATACAGCAGTTTGTACAAAGGTCGTCCTCTGCACCACATTATTCGGCTCCTTTACTAACTCCTGGGTTGTATTCCAAAGTTTCTCAAGGGAATCTTGGAAGGCAACTCCCTGAAGTTCACCCATAATGTTTTCAATTTCTGAATTTGCTGTATACTGAGCCTCATAAAAGGCCTGTCTTCCTGTCTCCAAACGATATGCTTTATCTAAAAAAGCATCTCTAACTTGTCTTACCAAATCTACGCTTACACCGATACCCACCTGATTCAAAGTGACATGCCCTACACGCAGAGAATGGTAGGTAGTATCTCTCATAAGTACCTGCTGTCTAGAATATCCCGTGGTATCTACATTTGTTAAATTGTGCGCAGTGGTATTAAGAGCATTCTGACTAGATTGTAAGCCTGATACTCCTATAAATAAGCTACTCAAAGAACCCATGATCTCACCACCATCTCCTACTATTGTTTCGCATCAAACATCCTTGTCTGCGAACTTAGGCCATCCTGATTTAATGCGCCTTTATTATAGTTATTATTCCCTGGTGACATCCTTGTACTCTGAATAAAATTCATATTGAATTCTATCATCTCTAGGGATTGTTGAATTAACGATTTGTTACGATTGTTGATTTCCATCAACTGTTGAATTGACTGTTTCAGCCTGTCATGAAGGATGCTTAATTCCTTTTGCTCCTTTGGCTGTTTTTCAAGAAATTGAATAATATCTTTTACTCTTATTTGCTCTGCTTGTTTACCCACAATATACCCAATGTTAGTTATGACCCCCGCTCGTTTATGTTCCAGGGCAGTTACCGTATCTACTAGACTTTGCTCCTTCTCGGTAATTGCCTGTAACTTCTGGAGGTCATTATCTATTATTATTAGGTATTTTTCTTCTGCTGTAGGGAGTAACTTCTCATATATTTGGGTTTCTTCTGTAAGCACAGCAATTAGTTCTTCAATTAAACTAGCCACTGTTTTCGCTCCTTCACTTAGATTTTCATATCAAAGAAACGATCTACCACTTTATCCGCTACTTCCTTGTTAGATACCTGATAGGTTCCTTGCTCCATTTGCTTTTTAATAGCATTCACCTTGTCAACTCGGATGTCACTACTGTTTTTTACTGCAGAATTTGCAATCTGGAAATCCTTTCCCATCTGTGAAATCTGCACCTGATCACTGCCAGCATAACCACTAGCCTTTTGTGCCTTACTAGAAGAACTGTTCTTGTATAGCTGGTTTACCTTGTCAAACGAATTAATTCTCATTGTGTTCACCACCTTTAAAAACCATTGTTTTAAGCTTCTAACTATTTTATCGGTTAAAATATAAGAACCATTAGTCTATAGATTTAACTTTTATGACTTTGTTGAAATTCTATACATTTCTTTTTCTACTGTTGATGTCATTGTGCAAAATGTCAGCCATGTATCCTCTATCGAACATATGGTTTTTTTTTCAAAAATATGATATACTACAAAGGATTGTGAAAGTAGAATTCTTAAGATAAAAAGAAATATTTGGAAAGGAATTATATATGGAACAATATAATGGCAGTCAAATTGTTGTATTAGAAGGTCTAGAGGCTGTAAGAAAACGTCCAGGTATGTATATCGGTAGTACTGGCACCAGAGGGCTTCACCACCTTGTTTGGGAAATTCTTGACAATGGCATTGATGAACACCTCGCTGGTTTTTGTAATGAGATATCTCTAACACTTCAGAAGGACGGCGGAATTTCTATTGAGGATAGTGGCCGCGGTGTTCCTGTTGATCTACATCCAACCAAGCGCATTCCAACTGTTCGTGTAGTTTATACTATTCTTCATGCTGGTGGTAAATTTGCCAGCAACGTATACAAAGTATCCGGTGGCCTCCACGGCGTTGGTGCTTCTGTTGTAAATGCGTTATCCAGTCGAATGATTGTAGAAGTAAAAAGAGATGGAAAAATCTATCGTGATGAATATGAGAATGGTGGACATCCTATCACTGAGCTGGAGAATGGTCTTCTCCCTGTAATAGGTACCTGCAAAAAGTCTACAACCGGGACTAAGGTTACCTTCTATCCAGATGCTAGTATCTTTGAAACAGTTGAGTTCAAAGCAGAAACAATAAAGAAAAAATTAAAAGAGATTGCTTTTTTAAATAAGAATCTGAAACTAATCTATAAGGATGAGACTACAGGTGAAACTGTCGAATACCTAGAGGAATACGGAATCCAAAGTTTTGTTGGCTATCTTACTAGAGATATGACTGTGCTTCATAACAACCCTATCTACATTGAAGGGGAAAGTGGAGACATTGAAGTAGAGGTCGCCTTCCAGTATACCAATAATTATTCCGAACAGATTAATGCTTACTGTAACCGTATCAACGTAGTAGATGGTGGTACCCTAGTAACTGGATTTAAAACAGCCCTAACTAGAGTAATGAATCAGTATGCAAGAGAGCTTAGCATCTTAAAGGAAAAGGATGAGAACTTTGATGGTAAGGATATTCGAAATGGTATCGTAGCAATTATCTCTATCAAACATCCCGATCCACAGTTTGAAGGTCAGACAAAGACTAAGC
>JAEZQN010000345.1 GCA_023441145.1 Bacillota bacterium | reverse complement strand
ATCTTCTCCCTAGTGTTATGTTATACTATTTACTTTTTACTGAGTTTGATTTTTCTAATCTTTAAACTACTAGCTACTAATGCACCACTGGAGATAAGTGCTAATACATATAGCCAGCCTACTTTGGTATTCTCTCCCGTCTTTGGAACATCGTCCTTACCATCTTCCGTATCCTCTGTTCCACCCTCTGCTTTTTTTATGAATAGCGATGTCTGTGCTTTACCATCTGTAAAACTAACCGTTATGGTATGCTTGTCTGAAGAAAGAGTCTCAATAAACTCTGGCTTTAGTGTAATGATTGTAGAACCAGATTGGGCTATGTAATGATCGTTAGAAAGTATGGCTCCATCAAGGGCTACACTGACAAACTTACTAAAGTCTCCATTTACTCGAATGGTTATACTATTATTATTACCTAGTGCTACTGTTTGATTTTGGCCTTCCATAATCTCATAATCTTTTGCTTCTTCCGTTTCCTTCTGTACAAAGATAGCTTTAATTACAACATCGTAAGATGGCATTACAAAACTACTATTCACGATAGTTACACCACCAGAGATTACCTGCCATTCTTTAAATTCATAGCCGGCATTGGCTGTCGCTGTAAGGAAGACATTAGTACCTCGCACTGACTCTTTTACATTTGCATAGGCTGTACCATTGCCATCGTTATTTACTGTTACTGTGTACTTTGCTACTGGAGTCTTAGTCACTGTAAGTATTACAGATTTACTTTCTACACTTCCTGCTGAATTTGCCACAACACACTTATACTTATATCCATTGTAGCTCATATCTACTGCTGAAATTGTATAGGTTGGCCCTATTGCACCACTAACATTAACCCATCCATTGCCGTCATTTTTATCTATTTTCCATTGATATCTAAGTGGTTCTGTTCCTGTTGCCGTCATTGTAAAGGTTGCTGTATTGCTTTCCTGTACTGTTGCGTCTGCCGGCTGTAAGCTAATACTTGGAGCATTCACTACTACAACATCTTCATAATTCGCTGTTACTTCTACTGCCTTCGCAGGCATTGTAAAGGTCGTAGTTGCACTACTTGTATTAGCAAGTGTAACTCCACCGCTTACCACTGTCCAATTCGTAAACTGTTTTCCGGAAGGGGCAGTATCTGCCATTAAGGATACAGTTTCTCCTGCTTCATACTGGCCATCCCCTGTTCCATTATTTACGGTTACTGTATACTTTGATATCAGTATAGTTACTGTAATAGTGGCAGGTACTCCAGCTTCCTTCATGGAGGTTTCCTTATATCTTACATACCATGTTCCGGCTGGCACTTCCGTAGAACCATTACTACAAGTCGTCCAGGTAGCTGCATCAACAGATGTAGCATATTCCATCTCTGTAGTGGTTCCTGAAATTTTATTAAACCCATCACTCAACCCTGCTGGGGCAGCCTGCTCAGCCTTTTTTGTTGGAGAGATAATGGTAATCGTTACATCTATGGTCGGTGCTCCAGATACAGTAATCATGGTGTCATTATTTCGGGTAACTGTAACACCATTAATACCAGTTACACTATAATCTTCAGGGAAATAATATCCTTTATCAGCTGTATAAACCACATTCGTCATAGCTCCAGTTACATCTGTCTGTACTGTCTCTCCTAAGTCATTTGCTCTAGTCATGTTACTGCCTGGTGTTACAACAACATGATAACCTGTTCCCCAAACTGCCATAGTCGCTGTAGTAATTCTCTCTGTTGCATCTGTAGTTTCCAACCATACCTTGCAGTCTGAAAAACTGGTAAGTATCTTGCCAGCAATGGTGATATCACTAGCAGGAACTATGGAAGTTGCACTTACACTGCTCACATCTTTAGCCCATGCACCTTCTGCATTCTGCACAACTAAATAGGTCTTCTCTCCTGTCCCCTTTACTGCAATACTTGTATTAGCATTGCTAATGGTAGCTGTCCCAAGTGCTGTACTGGCATATCTTATTACCATAGAATCCCGAATTGGTAGGAATCCATCCGATGATGCATTTAACGCAGCCGAGGCAAAGAGAACAGAGGACATATCTAGATGAAAAGCAGGGACAATCTGATTTATGCTGGAAACTTGCATTATATCCACCATACTGTTTGGAATCGCCACTAACACGTTATTATCATAAGCCTCATAAGGCGAGCGCAGCCAAAATGTTCCAGGGTCAAATCCATATGCAAGGGCTAACTTATATAAGCTTATTTCAATGTTGTTATTTGAGCCAACATATATTTTAGTATCGTTATTACTCATGCAGTTATATGCATCCGGTATATATAACTTGCCCGATACCTTTCTCATCTCATCCCAATCTGCCTGATCCCATTCCAGTGTAGATACCGTTGTCTCCTTCATGAGAACCTTTTCAGCTGCTGAAAAATATGTAGTAGTATCATCCAATGTATAGTTATTAAGAATATTCCTTATTAAGCTTGTAGAGTATTTACTATCAGACCCATAACTATCGGAACCAAATGAACTTGCCGATAAAAGTGCAAGGGTACTGGAGTCCTCTGCTCCTGCTATGAACCATGTCCTTTCACCTGCTCCAAATCTGAGTTTGCCAATATTAGAACCTACACTTCCATCTAATTTAAAGTTAGAAAGGAGTTGATCCCTAGTGGCAAACTGTGTCAGACCCAGCGCTGCCGCCTGAACCTTCTTCACCTTCCCTGGCATGTTTGGAAATAACCCCACAATCAAGGTGATACAAAGTATCAATACTCCTAGTCTTTTTCTCCCTTTTCTTTTCATTATAATTATCCTCCTTAACATAGCTCCCATTTATCAGTTCCCTTACATGCTTTGGGTGAATGAAATAGGTACAATAATATACTTGTTATACCAATATCTATTCTTTTCTTGTATTATTGTCACACTAATTTTATCACGAAACAAGTTTATCAACAACCCATTATTGCCATAAATTGTAATATAATGTTATTCCCCATTGCCTATAGACAGAAAATTCTATACCAATCTATTGATTTCGGTAATAAGAGAAAAACACGTAGCAAGCACTTTAATATCATGCTTACTACGTGTTCTATTTATATAGTATAAACCATGTTTTAATCAATCAAGTTCTCCGGATTTAAGCATTCTAGCTCTGGCACTACAAAACGTCCATCCTTACGAATGAGAACGTCATCAAAATACATTTCTCCACCACCGAATTCCGGTGTTTGAATGCAAACCAAATCCCAATGAATGGAGGAGTGGTTGCCATTAGGCGCTACATCATAGCAGTTACCTGGAGTAAAGTGGAAGGAGCCTTTGATTTTCTCATCAAATAGGGTATCCTTCATTGGTGTCTCCACATATGGGTTTACACCGATTGCAAATTCTCCGATATAACGAGCACCTTCATCTGTGTCAAATACCTCATTAATACGCTTGGTATTATTGGCTTTCGCATCAATAATCTTACCGTCTTTAAAGGTTAGCACTATATTCTCATAGGTAAATCCTTGATATACAGCAGGTGCATTGTAGGTTAAGGTACCATTTACGGAGTCTCTCACTGGGGCGGTAAAGACTTCACCATCTGGAATGTTCATTTTACCATCACATTTAATGGCTGGAATTCCTTTAATTGAAAAGGACAGGTCTGTTCCAGGTCCCACGATACGAACCTTATCTGTCTTCTCCATATAATTCACTAGATGATCCATGGCCTGGCTCATTTTACCGTAATCTAAGTTACATACGTTAAAATAGAAATCTTCAAAGTTCTCTAGACTTGTGTTGGATAACTGTGCCATAGATGCAGTTGGATAACGAAGAACCACCCAGCGAGTCTTTCTTACACGAATATTATGATGAACAGGGGTACTATAATACACATCATACAATCTTAATTTATCTGCAGGTACATCCGCCAGCTCTGACACATTTTCTTCTCCACGGATACCAATATAGCAGTCCATCTGATCCATTTCCTTAGCATCCACCTCTGCCATTAACTGCATTTGTTCCTTGCTGCAATGTAGAAGAACCTCTCTTTGAACTGCTTTTGAAGTATAATGAGGGAATGGAACACCACCCACTTTATACACTTCCTTTATGATTTGTCTAGCAAGGGCTTCGGTATCTTGTCCAATATAGTGGACATATACCTTATCTCCCTTCTTTACCTCCATAGAATAATTGACTAAATTCTTTGCTAATAGCTCAATTCTTTGATCCATATTCTGTCCTTTCTTGTTGCACAAACATATTTCTGCCCATCTAAACACTAATACACATAGCTAACAAATACATTGCCAGCCTCTTCAAAGGAAGCAGAAGCAGCCTCCCTGGACTCTGTAACAAATCTACCCTCTGATGGGTCATAATAGGTTACAGTAGTCGGTCCATACCCGGTGATAATTACTGCATTTCTACTACTCTTCATAGCAATAACAGGTCGTCTAGTACTAATATAATAGAGTACCTCATCTAGGCTACTTCCAGTTAAATTCACAGCATCGTAATTAAGATTTTCCTCTAGCAATGCCATGATTGTCTTATCGGATTTACTTAAGTCTGCAGCATTTACCTGAATGTGGTTGTACTTTAATACCATACTGATACAAGCTCCTATGCTGTCGCTTCCTCCACCAGTATTAATTCCGGTAATTGTAGTAAGGCTACTAGTGGTTCCAGTTCCGCCTCTTTCCCAGATAATATGGTTTTTGGTATCAATAACAGTTCCCATATTTTCATTGGCAACTTTGATCGCTTCTGCTGCTGTATCATACTTATCTATAATATGACCATATCCTATAGCATAATATTTTAACTCATTTATAGAGTTACTCTTAATATGCACCAAAGTATCCTCTGTAATAATTGTATTCTCTGTATTTCCTGCTACAGGTATAGAGGTTGGAGTATATTCTGCTGGAAGGGCAATACATAGCATTTGAATATTTTTACCACTATCACTATTACCTACTAAAGTAGTATAAGAATAGATACTCTTAGTGGTATTATCAATCTTACTTACAATATAATCAGTACCGGTCTGTTCATAGCCATTTGTCGTCTTTTTTACTAAAGTAAGCTCTAATATATTACTCTTATCCGTAACCTTACTTACATACCCGTCTTTAGGTTGATAAGTCTTTAGCTCATTTCCCATTGGATCCATAATCTTAAGCTCATGCATTGGTACCGTTTCGGTTCCATCTTTCGTTGTATGGATGTCGGCTGTCTTGGCATAACCGAACACAAAGTTATTGTCTACTGCACCAACCAATCGAATCGAGGAACCAGGTTCTGATGCTATCTCAAAGGTTTCTCCCGTCTCTAAGTTGAGGTACTGAAGCTTTGTATTTGTTTTCGTGTTACTAGAGTCTTGCCAAACCATATACTTGCCTTCCTGAGACAAAAGACAGGAATCGGTGGTAACATCCTCTGCAATGATATCTAGAGAACGAGTTGTTATGTTATAGCTGTAAATAACACCATCAATTGAAAAATAGAAAACATCTACATCACTTAAATAATAAAAATCATCTAACTCTCGCTGTAATATCTCAAAAGGCTGCTCCATTGGAATATAGGCCTGCTCTTCTATTCGATTACTTTCAGCATAATACTTATACAGAATCAGACCAACTCTTCCTTCGTAATCTCCCTTATTGATATAGCCATAGACAACAAAGCTGATATTTCCCGCACTATCTATTTCTAGCACTTGAATATCATTTTGATCGTATCCACCATGAAAATACTTTGTAGAGGTGTCCATATAAGAAATAACCTTTACAATCTTGTTTTGCTCTAAAGCCACATACCATAAGGTTCCGTTGTCAACAAAACAAAGCTTGTCATTAGTTTCGTCATAGAAAACCTGCTTGTTATCATTCTTCTGAATTCCTAAGGTAAGGTATCTTTTTCCTTCTTCTTGATCTAAAGGATTATACTGATTAATATCTTGTATCTCCTCTATGGTTCGATCATACGCTAACAAGTAAACTACATCCGTAAAATAGCGCATGCGATAGAATTCTCTCACCTTATAAATGGATTCCCCTATCATTTCGTTACCATCTTTGTCGAAAACACTACTTTTAATAAGATATGTCAGCTCTACGGACATACCATCTCCATTTACCTCTTTAATGGTAGGTACAACACCGGTAATTACCTCCGGCTTCATATTTTCCCAAGCAATCTTCCCTTTTGTGGAGTTAATTGTTGTGTGGTAAAACTCTTCAGGAGCTAAATAAGAATTGGTTTCCAGATAAACTGCATAATCCTCCATCTTATTACTATCAAAGGTGGCCTTGTGGAATCCCATAATAAAATCTAGCTTCTCTTTGGTAAATGGGTGATCTATTTGCTTGATTCTCGAAAAATAGTGAATCTTCTTACTGGTATCTGTGACCAGTGTTATTTTAAAGGAATATTCCTTGTCTGCCTCGAAATCTCCATCTAGTTTTAGCTTAGCTACCTTACCATCCTCTGTTGTCTCCATGGCACTTAAAGAGCCCTGTGCTATGATATTGTCAGAGTTAATCTCCGTCACCTCATAGCTTAACTTTTTAACCTCAATATCCTGCTGCCGTATTAACACATTAACAGCTTTATCTGTATTTAATGGCAGAATGGCATCGCGAAAATTATCAATATTGATATTTCCAGAATGTCCATACATCATATTGACCTCATAGCCATCAGTTAAAACACTAACTAAAGGAAAGCTGGATTCATCCATCTCAACCGTTGTATCAAAAATAGAAGTTTCTTCTTTTAAATTACGTCCCATATACCAGACAGAAACTCCAAAAACCGCTATTAAAATAAGTGCACGTGTTACGTACTTCATAATATCCCCTATGCCTTTCTCTTATACTATTCCATCCAACTC
>JAEZQN010000089.1 GCA_023441145.1 Bacillota bacterium | reverse complement strand
GTATATATATGCCTCGTAATGAGATAATTACAGTGATTAGTTTGTTTGAAAGTTTACATATTTCTCGTACTGAGAACAGGAAAGAGATGCTTATTATAACTAACTTTAACCAGTTAAGTGTGGGTTTCCATGTGAGTAAGGTACTTGGGATACATCGGGTGTCTTGGGCGGATATTTTAAAACCAGATGATACGATTAATTCCAATGGAAATGGTCTTGCGACAGGTATTATTAAGATTAATGATAGCCTTATCATAATTTTGGATTTTGAAAAAATAGTAGCAGACGTAAGTCCTTCGACGACGCTTCAAATTGATGAAATTAAAAGGCTTGGACCTAGACAACGTACAGATAAACCAATTCTAATAGCAGAGGATTCTCCTATGTTATATCAATTGATTAGAGATTGCTTGACTCAGGCAGGCTATGATAACTTGATTCTCACTTCAAATGGTGAAGAAGCATGGGAACGAATATCAAATATATTAATGAATGGTAATATTGAGAAGGACATCGCTTGTGTCATTACTGACCTTGAGATGCCAAAAATGGACGGCCATCATTTGACTAAATTGATTAAGTCCAATGAAACATTAAAAAAGATACCTGTTATTATTTTCTCCTCTTTAGTAAATGATGAAATGAAGAAAAAGGGAGAAAAATTAGGTGTAGATGCTCAAATTTCCAAACCTGAAATAGGAAGTCTAGTGGAAACTATGGATAAGATGATATTTCAAAAAAAGTAATGATATCATGTTTAACATAAGAAAACACGATTAATATCGTGTTTTCTTATTAGAACAGTACTATAAAGCTAAAGACCCAGTTGATTCTGAATTGATAACATAATATACAGTACGTTCTGTCGGCTTTATGTATAGTTGTATATCCTTTATATCTTTTAGTTTTTTACCTTGATTTGACCATAGCTGCTTTATGTTGTTGATTATATTTTTTTCATCAACTTCAAGGTTGTCATATTGTATTATTGTGCTAATTTTCATAACAATAATGCCTCCTATGGGATAAAGTAGTTTTACTATAAAACAAATTGGAAAAAAATGCAAACTATTTTTGGAATAATTTATGAACGGTGGTGATGATATGGCTTATTGCAAAATATGTAACTCCATAATTCCAGGTGAGATGGATGTTTGCGATGAATGTAGTAAAAAACTTGTAATAAATGATGAATTGTATTTGGATAGATTATTGGCATCTGTCACTGGAAGCCAAAATTCTCCATCAAAGCAAATAGACAACGCTGAACATATGGAGCAAGATGATGAGAATAGCTCTCAATGGTTTACTGATGAGGAACTTGAAAAACAAAATTCAAAAGATGATGATTGGAATTTGTTGAATCAAACTATGAAAAAGAATTCGGATGGTAGTTCTGATAGTAATGTATATCATAAAGACATTCCTTCTGAGGGTGCCTTAGATGAAGTAGAAAGTATTTTGGAAGATGATTATGGTTCTGTTTTGCAGGAAATAGCGAACCCTTCTGAACGGGATTATGATGACAGCTATCTTTCAGATAAAGCAATACCAGAGTATGAAGATGTTATGGATGATTTACTAATTGCGGAAGGCATGGTAAGTCAGGATGATATGATGAACTATCCAGATCATATGGTAGAGGAGGATGCTGATAATCTCTTAGTTGACCAAGAGGTCTTTACTTCCCTAGATGAAAGCATATCCGAATTATACGAGGAGCCAATCTCAATGGAGAATACTATGCCAAAAACAGAAGAAGTTGAATTTGAAGAGGATGCATTTTTAGCTAGCTTGCTTGACAGTGATATACAGGAGCCTGTATTAGAAGAAACTTATGATTTAGAGGAAGAGAGTCCTGACATTAGTATAGAGGCATTAGACTTAGAAGAAGAATTATCATTTGGTGAGAGCATAAAAGAAGAGGATGAATCAAGTGTTAATGAAGAACCAGCTATTGATATTGATTATTTGACACCGGATTTTTCTGATGAAGAAAAAGAGTCAACTGAATCTGATATCGTAAGTATTGATACGGTTGAGGAAGTTTCTAACATTGAACCGGTAGATTCCACAACTTCCGAAGAATTAAATGATGACCTTTTTGAACTTAATCAACTCTTAGGTGAAGTTACCGATATAGCAGATGAGTTTACTTTGGAAAATATTATGTCAGCTGGAATAATGCATGAAGATGTGGAAGAAGAGTCCAGTAAGATAAACACTTCGGATGTACTCAGTAGGTCCTTAGGTGCAGTTTCTAGCCTAGAGGATACATCTTTAGAGGAAGAATTTAATAGTATACTACCAACACAAAAGCCGGTAGAAGAGATTAAAAAAGTAAGTTTTGTAAAGAAGTTATTTGGTAATGTTATGCCAGATAATCCAGAGGCTGAGCAACATAGGCTTGAAGAAGAGGAAGTTTTAGCTCAAGAAGCGAAGCAAAAGAAGGAAGAAGAAAAGCAGATAAAAGCTGCTCTTAAAGAGGAGCAAAAAGCAAAAAGGGCTGCTTTAAAGGAGACCAAAGAGAAAAATCTTGCAGAAGAGAAGTTAAAGAGACAGAAAGCTAGAGAAGCGATAGAGGAATCTTATGTTCCAGAAGGAAAAATTAACAAGACTGGGGCATTAATCGTATTTGCTATTGCCGCTTGTTTGGCATTTGTTATTATAAAAGGGACATCCTTTGCATACTATCACCTATCTGTAAAAAGTGCCGAAAAAGATTTTAGTAATTCTAGATTTGATGAAGCATATGAGCGTTTAACTGGTGAGAATTTGAATAAACAGGATGTAATCGTTTATGATAAGTTACAAACTATTATGGTGGTTAAGAAAGAACTAAATTCTTATTATAACTTCAAAAAGATAGATATGGAGTTAGAAGCCCTACATTCGATTATTAAAGGATTAGACCGTTATGAGAGATACTATGACAGTGCAAAAGAATTAGAAGTAGACAAGGAATTGGATGCATTGAAACAAGAAATAGTATCTATACTAAAAGATAATTATAGTTTGAGTGAAAAGGATGCTGTAAAGTTAATTGCTATTCAGGATGAAAAGCTTTATACAGAACAATTAACCAACATAGTAGCAAAAATTAAAACATTTGAAGAGGATGCGAAACAGGTCGCAAATAAAAATTAGTTGTTGCATTCTCATTTAAAGTCATTTAAGATATAAAGAATAGCAAGTGCAAACTGGCTATTCTTTATTTATTTAAAAGAAATTATAAAGGATGTGTATACATGATTGCAATTATTGATTATGATGCCGGTAATTTAAAAAGTGTAGAAAAAGCATTAATTTCTCTTGGAGAAGAAGCTATCATTACAAGAGAAAAAGCGCTATTACATAAAGCAGATAAGGTTATATTACCAGGGGTTGGGGCCTTTGGAGATGCTATGAATAAATTGAATCAATATGAGCTGGTGGACATTATTAAGGAGCTTGCGAAGGAAAAACCATTTTTGGGAATTTGCCTTGGTTTGCAACTGATGTTCCAGGAAAGTGATGAAGCGCCTGGGGTAAAAGGTCTTGAGATATTACCAGGTAAGATTCTAAGAATTCCAGATACAAAAGATCTTAAGATACCACATATAGGATGGAATGACATTACGATAAGCGAAACTTCCATACTATTTAAAAACATACCACAAAACTCCTATGTTTATTTTGTTCACTCCTACTATCTGAGTGCCCATAATTTTAAGGATGTGGCTGCAACTACTTATTACAGCACTACGATTCATGCAGCTGTAGAACATGATAATGTTTTTGGTTGTCAGTTCCATCCAGAAAAAAGTGGAATTGTTGGATTGCAAATTCTACGTAATTTTGCACAATTGTAAGGAGGAGTAGGATGTTTACAAAAAGAATTATACCATGTTTAGATGTACATAATGGAAGAGTGGTTAAGGGGGTTAATTTTGTTAACCTAAGAGATGCTGGGGATCCTGTTTTAGTCGGAAAGGCTTATAATGAAGCAGGAGCTGATGAATTGGTATTTTTGGATATAACAGCATCAAGTGATGCTAGAACAATTAAAATAGATATGGTTCGAAGAGTAGCAGAAACAGTTTTTATCCCTTTTACAGTAGGTGGGGGGATTCGGACTGTAGACGACTTTAAGGAAATACTTAGGGAGGGTGCAGATAAGGTTGCAGTTAATACAGCAGCAATTCTGAATCCATCTCTCATTGCAGATGCTGCAGACAAATTCGGCAGTCAATGTGTGGTACTTGCAGTAGATGCCAAGAGAAGGCCGGATGGAAGTGGATGGAATATATATAAAAATGGTGGCCGAGTAGATATGGGAATGGATGCTGTGGAATGGGTAATGAAGGCTTGTGAACTCGGAGCTGGGGAAATCCTTTTAACTAGTATGGATAAGGATGGAACAAAGGATGGTTATGATACCTCGCTTACGAGAGTGATTTCTGAAAATGTAAAAGTACCTGTCATAGCATCAGGTGGCGCTGGTAACCTGGAGCATTTCTATGATGCTTTGACTTTGGGCAAGGCGGATGCGGTTTTGGCGGCTTCTTTATTTCACTATAAGGAATTAGAGATAGGACAGGTAAAAGACTACCTAAAAGGTAGAGGAATCAGTGTAAGAAGATAGAAAAGAAAGAATAACTAATAAGGAAGGCAATCGATATTAAGCGATTGCCTTCCTTATTAGTTATTGTTTTTTCTTTAAATTTTTCTCAGCAGTAGCTAACATAAGCTTGATTCGGTTTAATTGGTTAACTTCACTAGCACCTGGATCATAATCAATAGCTACTATGTTAACGTCCTTAAAGGAAGAACGAAGAACCTTAATAACACCTTTACCAACAACGTGGTTTGGAAGACAACCAAAAGGTTGTGTACAAACTATATTATTGGCTCCAGCATGAATGAGTTCAATCATTTCACCAGTTAAGAACCAACCTTCCCCTGTCTGATTACCTA
>JAEZQN010000086.1 GCA_023441145.1 Bacillota bacterium | reverse complement strand
TTCCACTTTCCTCAATGGAATTATCATCCTGTTCCAAAGCCGCAATGCAACGTCCAACAAACTGTGGAGTTTCCATTTCTTCTAGACAAAGAGAGGAATCATATTTGGCCAGTTCAGACATTCCCTCTGTTAAAACATTACCTGGATAGATTGAAAACATCTTTACCCCATAGTTTTTTAGTTCATAAGCAGCATCACAAGTAAATTTATTCGTTGCTGCCTTGAACAAACCATTTGCAACGTTTAACCAATACTTTTCAGCACTAATATAGGATATTTTTACGATTAAACCACTATGTTGTATTACCATCATTTGAGAAGCATAATGACTTGCTAGATAATTAGAACGCAATCCCACCATCTGAAGATCATCATACAATGACATTGGCTGTTCCCAAAATGGTGTCTGAAAAAAATATCCATTCATGATGTGACTAGCAGCTGCCCAAGCATTATTTACCAATATACCAATTCCTCCTAATCTATTTACCTCACTTGCTGTTTCTTGTATGGTAGTATTCTTCAAAAAATCAGGAAGCCCTTCTGTACTTTCCGTTCTTCCTGTTACATAAATAGTAGCCCCACTTTTCCCTAATTCTAAGGCCACACCTTTTCCAATTCCTCGACTGGCACCTTTACAACAACCTTACCTTTTAAATTATACATCTTACATCCTCCTATAAACTTGAAGAAAAATGTCCTACCTGCATCTTGTAATTTGTATAGAAAAAGCTATAATCCAGATAACATATTTCTTCTTAAATGTTACCTGGATTATAGCCTAAGAATTCTTATCTTGCATGACGTTTTTTATGTATTTACTGGAGCTTTTATTGGGACTAAAATATTAACCTCTTTCAAATCGTTTAGATTATAGATATCTAACATACCTATTTCACTAGTTCTAAGTTCTATTTCCTTTAATATAATCCAACGATATAGATCCTCAACAAAAGTAGTTCTAATTTCTAACATCTCTCCATAATAATGAAAACATGCATACCAGCCCTCTAAATGCTTGTAAACCACTAACCGTTTATCCCTATCTTCCTCAGATATAGCACCGCCAAAAAACACAGAGTATTTGCCACTTTCATTGCCATGGCAACTCACAATACTATAACATTTATCTTCTTTAAGAGATTTCGAATATCTTTGGATAAAACTGCTTCCTGTGAAATATTAAACTTGCTCAAAATCAGAACTATTTTCATTGACTTCTACAGCGATCCCATATAGGTCTTTGTTCTCCAAATACAGAAATGAATTTTTCAAGGTCAAGGAGCCTTTTATGTTTGAAAAATCCCTTATGACAACATTAATCTTTGCCACCGGATTAATCTCCACATCACCATTTCGATAGGTGGAAGGTGAAATACCAAACTGCTTTCTAAATGCCCTACTAAATACCTCTGAACTCTGATAACCACAGTCCATTGCTGCCATTGTTATTGTACAGTCTGTATTTTTAAGCTTTTCTGCAACTAATGTCAACTTTCGCCCTTGTATATATTGTTTGATGCTGTAACCAGCTAAGATTTTAAAAATTCTGCTGAAATGAAACTCGGACATATGGAACTCTTTCGATATTGCTTGCACTGTCAAAGATTCATTTATATTTTCCTCAATATACTCAATTACCTGATTCATAAGTTTGATATAAGAATTCATGTTCTTCCTCTTTTCATGTGGGCATAAATATAAATCATGTTACAATTACTCAAACCAGTTGTAGGCTTGCCGATTATGTACACGGTTCTGTTACCTTGCTATTTTGCTCTATGGCAGCACTTTTTCACATGAATTCTAACATACACGAAGTATTTAATCTAGCTTTTTGAAAATTATATTGATAGTATGATTCTGAAGACTAGGGTCTTTAAGTTTTGCTTTACTGATATAGTCCTCAGCGTAGTATTCTATATCATATTGCCTATCCATTTTCAGATTGTTTTTCTTAATAAATTTATCGCATTCTTCAAACCACTTCGGCCCAAGCTCTTTAACATTTACCTCAAAGAAGTAATACTCACCTTCTGTTCTCGTAAATCTGTAATACTTATTGCCCTCATATGATGTTACTGGCACTAATGGAGTATAGGTAAAGCTGTCAGGTTGGAAATCAGAATCCATAGCCATAAATCTTTCATTAAAATCGCGATTTTTAATATCAGAATTAATAACATCTAAATGTAATTTGCTGAAGTCAATTTCATCATGCTCATTGAAAAATATCTTTGTTGCAATCCCCATATACTTCTGTTCCTTAAGAAATACCAACTTACAATTCATATTTTAATATTCTCCCTTCAATTTTGTTCTTCCCAGTGTGTAAATGAACCCGGATTTTCACTATGCTACCAAGTTATCTTTACTGACACAGTTCCAATTTCAATATTTTAATATGATAAGTATATCACCTTTAATATGACAACAGTATGACATATTAAAAATTTTGCTTTCCATTATTTTATTACTTCTCATATACTGTTTTTCCGTCCTTAATTACCAATTCAATCTGGCGTATATTTGATATATTTTCTAAGGGATTTTCTTTTAATATAACTAGGTCAGCATATTTACCACAGTCAATACTTCCAATCTCATCTTCTGCTGCCAAAAGTTCTGCTGCATTTATGGTAGCCGTACGAAGAGCTTCATATTCATCCATTCCATGTTCGACAAATAACTCAAGTTCTTTATAAAGGAAACCGTGAGGTACGTATCCAGCACCTCCCATGCCAGCGTCAACTCCTGCTACTATTTTCACTCCGTTATTTATCGCATTTTCTAAATTTATCGGAAAATACCTGCACTTAAAATTGGGCATTTCTTTGTAGAAACTCGTCCAAGTAGGATCTATTTCAGCTTTTATAGCCTCTCTTGCTTTTTCTAAGGCCTTTTTGCCCAAGGAGTGGTATGGTTCTGGGATAGCCTCTTTTACTTCTTCGCTATCAAACAACTCAGGGTTGTCAATTAAGTCCACCCAATGATAAAAACAATATCCTGTAGGGACCCAGTAAACTCCTTTTTCATTCATAATCTTGAAGGTTTCGTCGTCTAATAACCCAAGAGGTGTATGTTCAATACTATCCACCCCGGCTTCCACCGCTAATTTAATATCTGCAGGTAGACAGACGGAATGAGCAGATACTTTCAATCCCTCCTCATGAGCGTATTTTACTATGGCCTCTAGAACCTCTGGTTTCATACTTGCATCAAGCAAACGAGGATTCACTTTGTTTTTTATGTAGTACTCCCGACTCTCAGGATTGTCCCCCATTAAAGATATACTATTTCCAGGAGTAGTTGTCTTTATAAAATCCACGCCGGCTATTTTTAACTTTTTAATAATTCCTGGTACTTCCTGTGGACTATCTACATCAATCGATAATCCCTGAGCGCCAAATATAACACTTATAATTGGGATTAAGGCTGACGGAGCCGGAATAAACCGCTTCAAGCTAAAATAACCGTAAGGTGCAGCCAATGCTGGACCACTTGCAAATATGCGGGGGCCATTGTATTTCCCTTGATTCACTTGATCTCTGAACTTTAATATCCGGTAACCGCAAGAACCTGGCATATTTCTTATTGTTGTAACGCCAGATTTTAATGTTAGATAGGAATGTCGTAGGTACTTCTTTTTTATGGATTCTGTACTAAACCTGCCATAATCGTCCACTCCCGGATGAGCTAGATGTACATGAGCATCAATTAATCCTGGAATGACATACCTTCCTGTTAGGTTTTTGATCGTTGCATTTTCTGGAACGGACACTGTCAAAGAGGAAGCTATTTCACTTATCTTTCCTTCACGACAAATAATAGTACTGTCCTCATGAACTGTTTTATTCAGTACATCCACTATATTTACACCAGTTAACGCCAATACCTCGGATTCCCTATTGCATTCCAAAGTGTTCTTCTTATATATACTCTTTTCCCTATCCATATTCACCCTCCTATTTTGAAGCAAGTTGCCTCTATAAGTAATTTTATATTAATTTTACTATATAACCAACATATATATACTATAATTTACAAATTCTAATATGATTTTAAAAAACGCACCCATCACTGAGTGCGGTAGTAAATCTACAAATTGGAATTTATGTGTATATTCTATTCTGTTTTATCAATCCAGTTCTTAGACCAGGAAAACAATATTTCCGACATTTTATTAAAATCAATCATTCCACCATTTTTTAAACCTAAAAAAGTATCAACGATAGCTCTCTCGTCTGGAGAAACTATTTCAAGCAAATCTTTTTGATGGCTAATATAGTTTCCTGTTTGCTTAAAGCAGATTGCCTGTACTACAAAAGAAGCAGATTTATATAATCCTCTTAGAATATCTTCACTCTTTTCGTACAACATATTATGCACACAACCATGAAAGATATTACATGCACCAATTTTTATTGCTCTATTAATAGCCGTCTCATCAAGCATCAACAGCAATTCATCAAGGCTTCCCTTTATCGGCTTTGTATCATAATAAAACTGAAAAAGGTCCGAAGGCTCCCAATTCAAAATTTCTTTTTTCCCAGAAAGAAAGCCACAAATCAGTTCCCTGTGTGATAAGGTGTCTAACATCGTATTGTAGGCTTGAATATCCAAAGCAGACAATTCATCAAGTATTACGACAATATCAATATCACTTGTTCCTGTCGCTTCACCACGGCCATAACTTCCCTGTAAACCAACAAACCATACACGTTCTCCAAAGTTTTCATTTAACGTCTGTATAAACTTATTCATCCAAGTAGTAATTTCTATCACTTCAATCACCTCGTCTACTTCAAATTTATCTCTTTGACAGCAGGCAGACGGTCTCCACGTGAATAGTGTGTTGGAGTTACATATCATTTCTCCGTGATAGGCAACATACAACCTCTACATGGTTTGTCATCGGGAACATATCTACTGCACAGACTTTTTCTACCTTGTAGCCTCTCTCCTGTAGAATAATCAAATCTCTAGCTAGACTGGTTGGCTTACAACTAATGTATACCATATGGTCTACCCCGTAATCAATAATCTTACTTAATGCTTTTGGATGAATGCCATCTCGAGGTGGATCTAGAACAATTAGATCTGGTCTCTCCTCAATGGTATCTAGCATCTTAAGCACATCTCCTGCGATGAACTCACAGTTTGTAAGACCATTTAATTTGGCATTCTCTTTGGCTGCCTCTACTGCTTCCTCTACAATCTCCACACCAATAACTTTTTTTGCAACTGGAGCTAAGACCTGAGCAATAGTTCCTGTACCACTGTATAAATCAAAGATTAACTTGTCCTTAGT
>JAEZQN010000057.1 GCA_023441145.1 Bacillota bacterium | reverse complement strand
CTGCCAAACATCGTAATGTAAAGAATAATAGTCCATAAACCCATGTTCTGCAGGATAATTCATAATTTCTATATTAGGGATACTGCTTAGAGTTTCTGATACCGAAAACACATCAAAAGAGTCTTTTTCTGCAAATATTAATAATACTGGGCACTTTGGCTGTAGATATAAATAATCTCGTATACGAGAACCGTAATAAGCAATAATCCCATTACAATTAGGATTTTCAGAACATAACCATGCCAAAGTAGCTCCTACACTATATCCAATCACATAAATAGCTTTATATCTTTCACTTAGTTCATCAATCATTCTCCAAACTAAATGATAGACATCAAACCCCACATTTTCCCTAAAATAGGAATAAGCAGCATCTGTTTCTATGTAGGAAAAAACTTTTCCCTCGTAAAAATCAGGGCAGTATACGTCAAATCCAAGGTTCTCATACTTTTTACACTCTTCTTCTATAAAACTATTTTTCCCATAGATTTCATGAAGTACAATTATTGCATTCATATTTATTTTCCTTCCATATACTTCATTTAATTCTTGCTCAAATTAAACCTTTAATGAACACCATTACCAATTTCTTATGTACTTATGGCAGCAGATGCAATCTAGATTTGTTGCTCTCGCCAATACTCTGAGCCATCTTTTAACCTACTCATCAGTTTTAACTGAAACATTTCTCTCCGAATCAGTTCAATATCTGAAAAAGAAATATTTTGCCTTATGATCTCATTAACTTCTTTCTCTGTATATTTCTTCCCATATTCAAAGCAATCCACAAACTTCGAAAGTGCAATCAGCCTCATAGGCTTCTTACTGGGATACTGAATAAGCTTCCCCTCCGAATCATAATATGACAAGAGTTTCTTCTTATACACCATCTGTTTACTTAGTTCTAAGAGTTTATCATTCAACTCTTCTATGTGCTTTTCAAACCATAAAATTAGCCCTGAAGCCATATTTGCTTGTTCAAGATAAATTATTCTGTTCTTTGCAAGAGAATCATAGTATTGCCCATAGAAATCACATACTGCAATAAAATAATAAAAAAGTTTTCCTGCATGCTCTATATCATAAGGCTTTAGAGAGCCACATTCTAAATAGTAGGAAATATATCTAATGAGTGCCGCAATATCGATTAGCCCCTCTCTTACCTCTGGTGCCATAAATACATAAGAGCGTACTATTTCCCATATGTATGGGTGCTTGCAGGCACAGGTAAAATCAATGACCCCAACTATTTTCTCGTCCTTCCAAATGAGCTGCGATGTATTGTAATCACCATGGGTATTACCATAACTAAATCTATCAATATCAAACTCATACTCAGGCATAGTTTCTATAATTCTTATATTAGAACGTATTTTTTCAGCAATAACTGTATCCCCATTTTCTACAGCGCGCTGCAAAGTTCTTGAGTAGATTTCATGCATATATTCAGGTTTTCTATATTTAAAAAAGTCTGCACCGATACCCACAGGAACATTCTCTATATCCCTCATATTTTCATGAATCTGTGCCAGCATAGTGGCTGATTCTTTCTGCAGTTTTACTGGTGCTTCATGATATGCATATGTCATTCCTTCATAATACTCCTGAACCGTAAATCTTCTTCCATTTTCATCCGTTGAAAGAATCTTTCCCTGTTTGTTTTTAATAAATCTGCAAGCTGGAATCCCCGCTTCCAATAAACACGTACAAATCTTTGCCTCAATCTCTGGATGATTCATCTCATTATCACTAGGATATTTCACTACATACCTATCGCCATTTACAGTTACAAAATAGGTTAGGCTCCCAGCTCCGTTTTCTGACGGATCCATACTATCAATTTCTATGCCGTACAGTTTGAATAAACGCATCTTTAGCTGTTCAAATTCTAACTGTTTCACTAATTCAAGGCGTGAAGTATCTATTAAATGTATTAATTCAAGAATCGGTATGGACTCACCAACCAATAATTCATTTACAGTGATGCCAAGGATTGTGCAGAGTGGTTCCATAAAAACGACTTCAGGTAGCCCATTACCGCACTCCCATTTTGAAACTGTCTTTTCGCTTACTCCTAATTTCGTAGCAATATCCTTTTGTAAAAGTCCGCGCTCTTTTCTTTTTTGTGCAATAAATTTGCCGATTTTCATCTGATTCATCTATTCTCATCCCCATACATTACTCTTGATTATTTTCAATATAATAAGAATACCTTTTTAGAATCCAAATTGGAACCTACGCTCCGTAGGATAACAGAATAATGGCGTCTCACCAAAATACATAGCTTCATCATAATGATTCTTCTAAACTCAGCATTTCTTTTATCATTTGCAACATATAGTCTGTAAATTTATGTGCTTTTATTTTATCTATATTCATTTCATTTCCATACATATAGCTTTGTAATGCCTCTGAAACTAATATTTGGTATTCAGATGAAAGATTTTGTAATGCCCATTCTCCCCCTTGTTTTTTAGACAAAATTAAATCATCTTTAAGAAAAGCTACTACCCTACATAAATTCAAAATGATGTATATGGGGTTCTCTAATATGTCTTCCATAGCCCCTTCTATATCGCCCCAAATACTGTCAATATAATTTTCCCTTGGTACATCTGAAAATACATCTTTTATCTCTGCTCCATACAAAGTCATTCCATATTTGTTTATAACTTTGAAATGTGCTGCCAAATCCTTATCCGTACCCTTCATTTTACAAATATAATCTGTGGGATTATCAATAAACCACTGTAAATGCATATTCGAGAAGTGTAGTTCAAAAGGTGTTGGATAAATAAATTCTTTACAGAATACTTCCTTAACAATGCTCAATTCAATTCCTTTACTTGGAGCCATTTTATTTAACTCCACTACTTCATTCATAAATCTCAGTTTTTGATTATCGTCGATATTATCTTTAATGACAATAATTAGATCAATATCACTTTTATCTGGATTAAAACATCCCATTGCCATGGAACCATGAAGATATATGCCAGTAAGCTTTTCTCCAAAAATGTTCTTACCTTCATCCACAATTTTATTTAATATATTCTCATACATCATAACAAATCCTCCCTAAATACCAATAATATATTTTAAACATTTATACCATTAAAATATATCATACAAATATACTACCTACTCTTCCGAAAATACTTTTTATCATTTTCAATAATAATAAAAACCACAGTCAAAATGTACCGACCTCCAATAGTTAGACTTTAGGTCTAAATATTAAGGGCCGACACAAAGACTATGGCTTTTATTATTACTCAAAAAAACTTAATATTCTATAAACAGAACTTTTAGATAAATATCTTTCCTTTGAAATAATGTCAATACTTTTACCCGCTTGATATTCCTCATATATTTCACTATTTCGTCTTTCTAGTTCTTTCTTTTGTCCTGAAACACTTCCCCATTTCTTACGCCTTCTTTGAGGAGAAATATATACATATCCTTCTGGTATGAATTTTCTAATCTCAATCATCAATTCATTTGGAAAAATATTATCTGCATTTTCATATTTCATTCCGAATCACTCCTTAATTCTAATTGATATTAGAATGCGGATTCTGTAT
>JAEZQN010000047.1 GCA_023441145.1 Bacillota bacterium | reverse complement strand
ACATGAGACCACAGAGGAGCTTAGTAGAAAAATCCTTCAGGAGGTTCACAGGATATTAAAGCCGGATGGGAAACTGATTGTCTTGGAATGGGAGCGACCAACCAAAATCAGACAAAAAATATTATTTTCTCTTATTCGATTATGCGAACCAAAGCCTTTTAAAACATTTATTAGATTGGATAAAAAAGAGTATTTTACTAGTCATCATTTTGAAGTGGAAAAGATATTTTCCACAGATTATTCTTGTGTGATTCAGTGTAATAATAGTCCGAGGGGAAAATAATTATGAATTACGTATATGAAGTAAGAAAGAGCTATCGCCAGGATGATGTATTAAGAAAGAGTTTTAATAACCTAGCCAAGGAGACCTTTGGGCTGGATTTTGAAGGTTGGTATCAAAATGGATATTGGACAGATAGCTACAATCCGTATTCCATTGTGATAGACAATAAGGTAGTTTCTAACATATCAGTAAACAAGATGGAGTTTATATGTGATGGAGAACATAAAACATACATTCAACTTGGTACAGTTATGACTGACAAAGAGTATCGTAATCAAGGCTTGACCAAGATCCTTATGAAGGAGATTGAAAACGATTTTAAGAATATGGTAGATGGCTTTTATCTGTTTGCCAATGATAGTGTACTGGACTACTATCCTAAGTTTGGATATGAAAAAGCAACAGAGTATCAATACTCCAAAGTTATATTTTCTGACACCAAGGAAGAAGCTTGCAAGCCAACCAAACAAATTGAAATGAACAATAAAGAAGCTTGGCTCCTCTTAGAGAACGCCATAGATGCATCCGTAAGCAACAGATCCTTTACTATGATTCATAACAAGGGACTCATAATGTTCTATGTGACACAGTTTATGCAAAGCGATGTTTATTACATAGAAGAGGAAGAAGCTTATGTAGTGGCTGAAATTAAGGAAGATGAGTTATTACTACATTTGATTTTCTCTGAAAAAGTGGTGAATATTGATAACATTGCTAGGTCTTTTGGAAACCAAATCAACAAGGTGGTACTGGGCTTTACTCCACTTTGTAAGGAAGGATATGAGATAGAGGAAGTCTGTGAAGAGAATACCACCCTATTTGTGAAGGGGAGAGATTTTGACTCATTTGATGAAAAGCAAAGGATGTTTCCACCACTATCCCATGCATAGTTCTCTGAACACAAGTGGATCAAAGGATTTTGTAGTAATCAATAGACATGCCTTTTGTAGATCGAAACAAGGAGAGTAGTTTATGAGAAAACATTACATTGATAATCTTAGATGGACCTGTATTCTACTGTTAATTCCATTTCATGCAGCCATGGCATGGAACTCCTGGGGAGAAGGTAACTATGTTTATTTTGGAAGTAATAAGGTGTTAAGTTCTGTTATTACAACCATTGGTCCATGGTATATGCCGTTGTTATTTTTGTTAGCAGGAGTTAGTGCTAGGTTTGCCTTACAAAGACGAACAATAGGGGAATTTCTGATTGAGAGAGTGAAAAAACTCCTTCTACCTTTTGCTATTGGTAGTTGTACCGTAGTGGCTTGTATGACATATATAGCAGACCGCTATAATTGCGGCTATACAGGTGATTTTATTGCGCATTATCAAGTCTACTTTACCAAGTTCACGATGTTAACAGGGTATGATGGTGGCTGGACACCGGCTCATCTCTGGTTTATTCTTTATCTATTTATCGTGTCGTTATTAACAACACTTGTGTTTATATTGCAGAGGAAGCTACAGCCACAATTTAGCTGCAGAGGACTAACCATAGTACATATTGCACTGTTAGGTGCGCTTCCTCTTGCTATGTATCCTGTACTTAACATAGCAGATAAGAGTATTGGAATGTATCTCATATTATTTTTACTTGGCTATTATGTGATCTCAGAAGAGAGGGTTATGGATAAGATAGAGAAATATAAGGCTTTCTTTTTGTGTATTGGATTTGTTGCTGATGTAATTTATACCTATCTTTGTATCTGGATGGAGTATACCAATGAGATAGTCAATACGATGATTATGTTTATTGCCTCTTGGTGTTTAATAATAGCGATTCTAGGTTATGCAAGAAAAGGCTTTCAACAGGATAACCGGTTAACGAGGTATTTATCTAGAAGATCTTTTTCTTTTTATATCTTTCATTTTGTATGGTTACTGGTCTTTCAGTATGCGTTATCAACGGTGTTGGAAAGCAACATCCTTCTATTATATCTTCTGCCTATGGTAGGAGCCCTAATTATGACGCTTCTTACTAGTGAAATCATCATTAGAATTCCTGTGTTGGCATTTTTATACGGTTTAAAGCCTATAAAAAAGAGAAAGACAGGTTAGAAGGCATTACAAAGCTTGCAGGTGATATACGGATTTGCCGAGAAGATTAAGTGCAGGGACATTACTGTTTCAATAATGCCATAAAACCACTTATTTCGTGCTTATACATAGGCAATAGAGAATATATTGCTTATGAGAAATGGTTAATCTATGAAAAGGGAAGGTAGTAGTATGAAGGTGTTGATATTATGTCTAAAAGGGTTTGAGACTATGGAGTTTAGTGTATTTATTGATGTCATGGGATGGGCAAGAGATGAGGCTAAAGTTGACCTTCATGTAACAACCTGCGGTTTTAGTAAAACGGTACATAGTACCTTTGGGGTACCTGTGGTAATGGATACAACTATAGAGCAAATACGTGTAGAGGATTATGATGCACTTGCAATTCCCGGTGGATTTCAGGAATACGGATTTCGTGAAGAGGCTTTTCATGAAGAAACCTCAAAGCTGATTTGTGAGTTTCATCGTCAGGATAAGCCTATTGCAACAATCTGTGTTGCAGCCTTTGCCCTAGCCAAAAGTGGTGTGTTACATGGTAGAAAGGCAACAACCTATCATTTAAAAGAAGGCATTAGACAGAAAGAAATTGCCACCTATGAGGGTGTCACAGTAATAAATGAACCAGTAGTTGTAGATGGTAATATTATAACATCGTATTGTCCCCAAACAGCTCCAGAAGTTGCATTTCGCTTGCTAGAGATGTTAGAGGACAAGGATACTACAGATTACATAAGAGAATTGATGGGGTTTTAATAAAATTAATATAATTCGACACTTTTGTAAAAAGCAATTTTCAAAATAAAAGAAGTGGCAATAGAGGGGAG
>JAEZQN010000034.1 GCA_023441145.1 Bacillota bacterium | reverse complement strand
ACCCAGTACACACTAAATGCAGAGATGGCTTCTTCATATTATACTGGTATTCAAATACCACTAGAAATAACCAAGGCAGAGATGGAATTAAGTGGAAGAAGAAATATGACTATTACTCAACAAGTAGAACAGATGGTATATGACATAAACGAAAGAGCGATTGAATTGGTAACTGCACTGATTAATTTTAAGACTGTGGTTTTATCTAATGTTTTATCCTGTAAAATGTTCACCGTAAATTATCCATTACTGATTGACCATATCCTTCGTGAGGCTAAATTATACTTAAGCATGATTCAGGCCTTACAAAGTGGAGAAAAATTTGATATAGAACAGGAAGCTTTATCCCAGGAAATGTTTTGGAATAGAATTATGGAGGAACATGCACTGTTTATTCGTGGCTTACTTGATCCAACAGAAGCTGATTTAATAATGACAGCGAACAATTTTGCCAATGAATTTGATCAATTGACTAAGGAAGCGAAGGCTGCTATGGATAGTACATATCCAGCTAACAGGGTAACGGCGGATAGTTTAGTTGCAACGAAAGAGATTCGTGATTTTAAAGAACAAGGAACTAAGGGATTAATAGACTGTAAAATTAAATCTATTATTATTCCATTATTAGGGGATCACACATTACGAGAAGCAAGTCATTTTTTAAGATTATTAAAAAGTCTTTCTAGATAAGAAATAAAGCCTGTTGGTATATGTACCGACTTTCAATCGTTAGATTTTTAGGTCTTACTTTTGAGGGTCGGTACAGTTGTCAGCAGGCTTTTATACTTAATCTATATGATCTGTGATTAAAGAAGAAACAAGAACGTTTATGTTTGGTGGTAAATATGTATCATAGGTATCAACTGGTACATCCTCAATAGAGTGACCAACATACCCATAATTTAAGTTTTTATACATACCCATAATCAAACCATTATGGAAATCTATCCACATAGAACGCATTCCATTAGCCTCGTTAGTTACTGGTGAATAAGAAGCATTATTACACATATCAATGATATTTTTAAGGACATCAACATCCGTTATTTCAAAACTATCTCCCTCAATATTATAGGTAATTGTAATTTTATCAGTGGTAAAACTATATTTTTCTCTTTTACTTGAACTACAAGCTAAAGTTGTAATTATGATAGTTATAAATGTTATGCTACTTATTATAACCCTAGTTCTTTTCATCAGCTTTTACACCCCCCTAAGTATAAGAAGAAGTAATAGAACACTCCTTGATAAAATGCTTCTATGTTTACTTCCTTAATACTTATATTAACATTACGCCCTCTAAAGGGCAACTAATATATACCTATTTATTAATTGTATAAGGAGATTGCAATGTCGTTTAGGATGACTGGAAATAAATTTTAAAAATTTTATAATATTGTATTGACATCTAATATTATATAGCATATATTATTAATAACAAAATAATATACAGGAGAATATAATATTATAACTCTCTATAACATTTGCTTAGTTATATGCAAAACAGGGGTATTGGGAGGAAGAAAGATATCGTTCATGTAAAGGAGTGAGCATTATGGTCTTTAATACAGGTGCAGCATTACTAGACGCCATAGTATTGGCTGTTGTATCAAAGGAAGAAGAAGGTACTTATGGTTATAAGATTACACAGGATGTACGTGGAGTTATTGAGGTTTCAGAATCAACGTTATATCCAGTACTTCGAAGGCTACAAAAGGATTGTTGCTTAGAGGTTTATGATCAGGAGTTTGCTGGTCGCAATCGTAGATATTACAAGGTAACAGATAAGGGTAAAGCGCAATTAAAGCTTTATGTTGAGGAATGGCGATTATATTCACGAAAGATATCGAATATATTATTGGAGGTGGGTGCAGGTGAATAAAGATGAATTTATGAGGCAATTAGAGCATCTTTTATTAGATCTTCCTGCAGATGAGAGAGAGGAAGCACTGCGGTATTACGAAGACTATTTTAACGATGCAGGTGCATCAGAAGAAACTAGAATTATAGAAGAATTAGGTACCCCACAAAAGGTAGCCAAATTAATTAAGGGAAATCTATTTAATAAGGCTGCTAGCGAGGCTGGGGAGTATACAGAGAGAGGGTATCATAACCCTTACGAAGAGTATGAAACAAACAATACTGCAGTTGGTCAGATGCAGAATACCATGGATAATACAAATGAATTTAATGAGAATCCAATTAATAAGGATAGAAGTAAAACCCTATTAATTGTAGCCTTGGTTCTTTTGACATTTCCAATATGGATTGGCTTATTAGGAGCAGTGTTTGGAATTACAGTTGGTATCCTAGGTGCACTTTTTGGTATTACAGTAGGATTTGGCGCTGCTAGTATTGGTTTATTCGTTGGAGCTGTTGTATTAATTGTATTTGGAATCGGTGAACTTTTTGTCACTGCTCCAACAGGTGTGGTCATGATTGGTGCAGGACTTATTTTAATTGCTTTAGCACTTGTATTCCTTTTGGTTACAATACTTGTGGTAGGCAAGTTGATTCCATTTATTATACGTGGGATAACGACACTATTTCATAAATTGTATCACAAGAGTAGGAGGGTGGTAGCATGAAGAAATTTACTAGAGTTATGTTGATTATAGCTAGTTCTCTATTTGCTCTTGGTCTTATTCTGACAATTACAGGCTTTTTATGTGGTGGCAAAGTGAAAAGTATTAGCTTAATTGGTGGTAGAGAAATCAATTACATGAGTATAGATGAAGATTATTCTAATATGACCATAGAAAATCTTGATTTAGAAATATCCACAGGAAAAGTATACATCGAAGAGGGCGATGCTTTTCGTGTTAGTGGAAGTAATATAATTGAAGATACCTTAGAAGTAGAGGTTAAGAACAATACTCTCTATATTAAAGACAAAGATGACTTCCCATGGAATTTAATGAATCATTTTGGAATCTTCTTAGATGGAGAAGAATCCAAGATTACCGTAACCATTCCAAAGGATACGGTTATTAAAAATACTGAAATAGAAGTGAAGGCAGGAGTGCTAACCATTGATAAATTAAATACGGATGTACTTGATTTGGATATGGATGCAGGAAAGGCTACCCTGGATAATCTGTCTGTTAATAATAATGGCTACATTAGTACGGATGCTGGAACAGTATCCGGGGAACAATATAATGGGTATAATCTAGAGGTTAATGTAGCTGCAGGAAATCTTAATTTAAGTGGAGCATTTTATAATACACTGGATTTACATTGTAGTGCTGGAAAGATTAGTATTGATACTTCCTTAGGGGAAGATGAGTATAGTTATGATTTAGATCAAGATGCAGGCTCTGTTCGGGTGAATGATAATAACTACAATGAGTATAAT
>JAEZQN010000386.1 GCA_023441145.1 Bacillota bacterium | reverse complement strand
CTATAGTTTAAATCTATAACTATATGATCCATACAGCTGCAGTGCGATTATTAGCTTCCTCTCTTTTAGAAAGCTTTTTTGTTGCATAGGATATAGTGAAGCAACTTCCTATGTAACAAAAAACGGTGAGGCTTTATTATTGCCTCACCGCAACACATAGTTAATATTGATCCAAGTATTTCTTTATTTCATGAATATATCTTTCCCCAATACTACTTAGGACGCTATTCTTCTTTGTTACATAGCCTATTTCCATCACACTACTTTCATTTATAGAGTCAGACTGTAGGGAAACAGCTAGATAATCGTCCCCATTTAACTCTTCACATATTATGCCTGAGCAAAGGGTATAACCATTTAAGCCTATCATAAGATTTAGCATAGTTGCCCTGTCACAAGCTTTTATCGTTCGAGAATATTCTTTTGTGCTGAGAATCTCCTCGGCAAGATAAAATGAACTTGAATCTCCTTGTTCAAAAGATAGGCAAGGGTAATCTGCCAGTTCTTCAAATCTTATGCTTTTATTCTTTGCAAGAGGATGCCCCGACCATAGGTAGACATAAGCTGAGCAATCTGTTAGATGGTGAAATTCTAAATTTGAGGTATGTAAAAGCTTGTTCATAGCAGCTCGATTAAAGTCACTTAAATAAATAATTCCTATTTCACTTTTGAGAGTTGCCACATCTTGGATAATCTCCTTTGTCTTCGTTTCTCGGATTGCGAATTCATATTCAGAGGTATCAAAACTCTTAACAAGCTCTACAAAGGCTTTAACTGCGAATGAATAGTGCTGAGTCGAAACCCCAAATTTTCGCTTAAGATTCTTAGACTTCACGTATTTATCTATGAGAGATTCATACTGACTGTAAACTTGCCTTGCATGAATCAGAAATTCTATACCATCATTGGTTAATGAAACTCCACGCCCACTTCTATTGAAAATTGTAATCCCTATTTCTTTCTCAAGCTCTTGCAATGCACTTGTTAGTGAAGGTTGCGTTACATATAGAATCTCTGCTGCTTTATTTATCGATCCGCTCTCAGCAATTGTTATTGCATAGTATACCTGTTGTATTGTCATGACCCCACTCCCCCCAAGCCTGTATCTCTATACACATGCTTGTATTCATTCTTGAATATATAAACCCATTAATTCCTATAATACTTATCGGTTTAATAGGAATTATATCATCTACCTATCATCATGTCAATGTATATATCAAGTATATGTAAAAGGGTAATATTTTAGGCCCTCTTGAAAACCTACTAAATATATGTTATTATAGAGTTATTAAATCGAAGGAGCTATAATATGAAGATTTCTACAAAGGGTCGTTATGCACTTAGAATGTTACTTGATTTGGCAGTCCACCAAGGAATAGGATATGTACCATTAAAGGACATAGCTGAGAGACAAAATATTTCAAAAAAATATTTAGAGCAAATCGTTCCAATATTAAATAAGTCTGATATTTTGAATACAAATCGAGGATATCAGGGTGGATATAGACTTGCAAGAAATCCAGACAAATATACGGTCAGTGAGATTTTGCGCCTTACTGAAGGTAGTCTCGCACCTGTTCCGTGCGTGGAACAAAACCCTATTAATTGTGAACGAAGTGCTGAATGTCTTACATTACCTGTTTGGCAAGGCCTTTACAACGTGATTAACGAGTATTTAAACGGAATTACTTTGCAGGATATTTTAGATACCCATCGTGATATCGGAATCAACGATTATATCATTTAATACGCTAATAAAGTCCAACCCTTTCATTTAGGCTGGACTTTATTGTTGTCTTAAATCAATCATATAAATTCTTACTAAAATATCGGTCTCCTCTATCAGGAAGGATTATTACAATATTACCATTTGCTCCACTCTCAATCAATTTTAATGCTGCCGCCAAAGCTGCACCAGAGGAAGAACCTGCAAAAATCCCTTCCTTTTTAGCCAATTCTCTTGCACCCCAGAACGCATCATCATCATTTATTTTTATAACCTTATCTACAAGTGACATATCCATAGTATCTGCAATAAAATCATTACCAATTCCTTCGATATTATAGTCACCATGTTCACCGCCACCCATAGTAGAACCAATGGGATCCGCTAAAATTCCTTTAATATTAGGGTTTTTGTTTTTTAAGAAACGTAATACGCCTGTATACGTACCTCCACTACCTGCACCGGCAACAACATAATCTATTTTACCATCTAAATCCTTATAGATTTCAGGGCCTGTAGTTTCATAGTGTGCCAGTGGATTGCTTTGATTCTCAAATTGCTTTAAAGAAACGGCACCAGGAATCGTAGATTTCAGCTCTTCTGCTCTTTTTGCCGCACCAAGCATACCATATTCCCTAGGTGTATTGATTACTTCAGCCCCAAGAGCCCGCATTAAAGTTTGCTTTTCTTCCGAAAATTTAGTTGGTACAACAAAAATCACACGATACCCACGAGTCAGTGCAGCAAACGCAATCCCAAGACCTGTATTCCCTGCCGTTGCTTCAATAATCGTTCCGCCTTCTTTTAATACTCCCGCTTGTTCAGCATCATCAATCATATACTTCCCAATTCTGTCTTTGACACTACCACTTGGATTATAAAGCTCTAACTTTGCAAACAGCCGTACGGATTTATCAAGTCCCAAATTAGTAAGTTCTACAATTGGTGTATTTCCTATAAGTTCTTGCATAGAAGAATAAAAGGCCATAATTTACATCTCACTTTCTGCGATAGCCTGCTCTAAATCAGCAAGTAAATCTGCTATATTTTCAATACCAATAGATAAACGAATTAGCCCTTCTGTAATACCCACCTTTTCTCGAATTTCATGAGGAATAGATGCATGTGTCATAGTTGCAGGATGGCAAACTAGACTTTCCACTCCACCAAGGCTTTCTGCTAATGCGATTAATTTAAGTGATGTGAAAAACTTTTTGATATCATAGTGTTCAAACAGTTCAAATGAAATCATTGCTCCACCATTTTTTGCTTGCTTTTTATTTATCTCATATCCCTCTACCCCAGGTAACCCTGGATAATATACATTTTTAACCGCCTTATGATTAATTAGATACTCCACTGCTTTTTCTGCATTCTCAACATGACGGTCAAGACGAACTCCAAGTGTCTTAATCCCACGAATCAGCAAAAATGAATCTTGAGGCCCTAATATTCCGCCTGTAGCATTTTGTATAAAACCAAGTCTCCTTGCTAGTTCTTCGTCATTTACAACTACAAGTCCTGCAATAAGGTCACTATGTCCCCCAAGATATTTTGTTGCACTGTGAATTACGATATCTATTCCTAGCTCAATTGGACGCTGTAAATATGGTGTCATAAAAGTATTATCTACAATAGATATAATTCCATGCTTTCTTGCAATTTTAGCTACTGCAGCAAGATCCGTTATGGTAAGAAGTGGGTTTGCAGGGCTTTCAATCAGAATAGCCTTAACATCGGAAGTGATTTTACTATCTAACCTTGTGATATCAGTGGTATCTTCAATAGTATAGGCTATTCCAAAGTTTTTAAATACCTTATCTAGAACTCGATAAGTTCCTCCATACACATTACTGGAAATAATGATTTTATCTCCCGTCTTAAATAAGCTTAATACTGCTGTAATAGCGGCCATCCCTGAAGCAAAGGCAAAACCTGATTTACCGTTCTCAAGCTCGGCTATCAATGCTTCTAGTGCTGCTCTTGTTGGATTTCCTGTTCGAGAATATTCATAACCTTTATGTTTCCCAAGCCCTTCTTGTTCGTACGTTGATGTTTGGTATATTGGAACATTCACTGCTCCTGTTAGTTTGTCTCCGTAAATTCCTCCATGAACGAGCGCAGACTCAATTTTTTTATATTGTGGCATCACGATTCCTCCCCTTCAAACTACTTAATATAAGCCATTTTTTCCTCTGTCCAATGTTCCAAAACATCAAGCATATCTATTGCTGTTTGTTTTGCTCCATGTAAATCATGTTCCAAATAATTTCCACATTCTACTCGCCTACTTCCGGGTATTTCACCTTCAAAATCACGAATATAGGCAAAGGAAGAACGCACTAATTCTAAAACTTGATTACCATTTATATTCTCTCTTACTAATAAGTAAAATCCTGTTCGGCACCCCATTGGGCCAATATATAATACACTCTCTGATAAATCGCTGTTTCTTGCATAGGTTGCGAACAAATGCTCAAAGGTATGAAGTGCACCATTTGATAGATAATCACCTTTATTGGGAATTTTCATTCTGATATCGTAGGTGATAACATCCCCATCAATACGAGAAACATAAATTCCTTTTTTTAACTTATCATGATTAATAGTAAAGCTAGCAATCTTCTTCATTCTATACCCCCCTTTTTTGCTAAAATAAAATGTATATTTTCATAAGCTTGTAAATTACCTGCGTGTTCGTCAAAAAACTGTTTTTGAATGTCACTAGGTGTCATATGTTCATTTATACGAAATCCATTGGAATGTAACGAGTTTTCCATATCTTCAATGGAATAACCATGCATCATATGTTCTCCAAGTCTTGCAGTTATACCTGATAAATAATAAGCTCTATTTGATTCATTTTCTATAAAAGCTGTTGCATCGGGAAAATCAAAAACGATTTCACTGTTTTTTGCTACTTGTGATATTTTGAAAAGTGTATCCTGAAATACTGGCAGTGTAAGATAGTACGTAACTCCCAGCATAGCAAAAAAAGTAGGAACTGAGTCATCTAAGCCTGCATCCTTTAGCACTTCTACCATATTATCCTTGGAGAAATCAATGGGAACATAATGCACGTTACTAGGGATGGTCCATTCTAATGCTCTTACTTTTTCTAATTTATAGTTTTGAGTATCTGGGTGATCTAACTCAAAAATAGTAACATTGTCAATTGGATTTCTAAAGGAGAAAGTATCCATCCCTGCTCCACATATTACATACTGGCATCTTTTATGCTTTTTTGTAAAATCCAGCAATTTATTTTCTGCATAAGCTACTCTGGAAATTAAAATAGGTGATATATACTTTTCAATAACCGGATACACAACACTACCTTGAAAATCTATGAGGGGATTGTATTTTTCCTCATCAAAATTGTTTTCTATCAACTGTCCTATTTCTTGATACTCTTCCTTTCCCATTAAGTCGTATGCTAAATAATCATCAAATATTTTTTCCGTGCCATAATTTGAATGATATGCTCGTGTAAAAGAACAAATCTTTGCTGTCATACTTTCTCTTTTATCAATCATTGTCTTCACCTCTTAGTTTTCAATATAATAAAAGCTCCCTCTAAAGGATTATTGCTGGAATAGAGTTATTCGCTAAACATTGGTGTGGAAAGATAGCGTTCACCTGTATCCGGTAAGAATGCAACGATAACCTTTCCTTTATTTTCTGGACGTCTGGCTATCTGCGTCGCTGCATAAACAGCTGCCCCTGAAGAGATACCTACAAGGATACCATCTTCTTTTGCAAGTGCTTTACCGGTAGCAAATGCATCTTCATTTTTAACTCGTATAATCTCATCGTAGATTTCCGTGTTTAGAGTTTCAGGAATAAAGCCTGCACCAATACCTTGAATTTTATGCGGACCAGGCTCTCCACCTGAAAGAACAGGAGAACCATCAGGTTCAACAGCAATCACTTTAATATCCTGGTTTTGCGATTTCAAATATTCACCAGCACCACTCACAGTCCCACCTGTACCAACACCTGCAACAAAGATATCAACTTTGCCATCAGTATCCTGCCAAATCTCTGGTCCCGTAGTTTTGTAATGAATGGCTGGATTAGCTGGGTTAGTGAACTGACTTGGAATAAAGCCGTTAGGTATCTCTTCAGCTAACTCCTGAGCCTTAGCAATCGCGCCTTTTATACCCTTAGACCCTTCAGTTAAAACCAACTCCGCTCCATATGCTTTCAAAAGATTGCGGCGTTCAATACTCATAGTCTCGGGCATTGTTAATATAATTCTATATCCTTTTGCAGCAGCAACTGACGCAAGACCAATGCCAGTATTACCACTTGTAGGTTCAATGATAACAGAGTCTTTTTTTAAGAAACCTTTTTCTTCTGCATCATCAATCATGGATTTTGCAATTCGATCCTTTACACTTCCCGCTGGGTTGAAAAATTCAACTTTTGCCAAAATAGTCGCATCTAAATTTCTAGACCCAGTATAATTCTTTAGTTTAACCAATGGGGTGGAACCAATTAATTCTGTGATCTCTTCATAAACTCTCATATTAATTATCTCCTTTTATAGAATTTATAAGTAAATACTTATAGTAGATGAATATATACTTACAAAACCTATGAATTTTGTAGGTTTAATAGTATCATTACTTTTTTTTCCTGTCAATATATAACAGAGATAAATTCATATAACTAGTTATAGTTATTTTCTATAGCTTCAAAGCATTGACTTTATATATCATATGTGTTTAATAGGTATTGTCGCATGTTTTTTCACAAACACACTAATACGACATAATTCATTCAATTAGTAACAAACTATAATGGAGGCGCTTATGAGCAAAATTACATACGGTAATGACATCATTTCTAACTTGTGCAATAGTATCAAGGTATCCGATGAGGAATTGCTTACCTTACTTAAAACTGATGATTATGACACCACCCTATTCTATGAAGCCAATTCTATTCGACAAAAGATATATGGCAACCATGTATATACCAGAGGACTTATTGAATTCACAAATTATTGCAAAAACAATTGCTATTATTGTGGAATACGAGCTGAAAATAGAGATTTAGTGCGGTATCGACTGAGCAAAGAAGATATTTTAGACTGTTGTAGAGAAGGTTATTCTCTTGGCTTTCGTACTTTCGTTCTACAAGGTGGTGAAGATGCTTATTATACAGACGATTTACTATGTGATATCATTATTACCATTAAAAGTAGGTTTCCTGATTGTGCAGTCACTCTTTCAATAGGGGAAAAGTCTAAAACTAGTTATCAAAAGTTCTTCAATGCTGGTGCAGACCGATACCTATTAAGACATGAAACTGCTAATTCACAGCATTACAGCAAATTACATCCTATGTCCATGAGTCTAGAAAGTAGAAAACAATGCCTGAGGGATTTAAAAGAGATCGGCTATCAGGTGGGGTCTGGCTTTATGGTTGGTTCCCCATATCAAACCTTAGAATGTATCATTGATGACATTCGATTTTTACAAGAGTTGCAGCCAGACATGATTGGTATCGGACCTTATCTTCCCCACAATCAAACACCTTTCTCAAACTACCAAGCGGGAAGTCTCCCCCTCACATTAAGACTAATAGCAATCTTGCGATTGTTGTTTCCTTATGCACTCATACCAGCCACAACCGCCCTAGGCACCATTCACCCAGATGGACGAGAATTAGGTTTAAAAGCCGGTGCAAATGTTGTAATGCCAAATCTATCACCAGTTTCGGTACGTAAACTATATGCACTATATGAAAATAAAATTTGTACAGGTGAAGAAGCCGCACAATGTAGAGGTTGCTTAGAACGGAGAGTCGCTTCCGTTGGATATCAGATTGTAACTGATATAGGAAATGTAAAGAGAAATTAAGATTATGGAAGAATAGAATATGAGCCGGCCTCCGGTATAGCTTATCGGAGGTCGTCATAACAATTCTAATATTTCATATCTACTGATACCTCATAATCCTCACCATTTCTCTCACAAATATATTTTGCACAGGTACAGCAGAGATTCTTTGTTGCACTGGATATATATTCAAGGGATACATAGACCCTGTCTTTTTTACGCATTGGCTGAGTATAATATTTTTGAGATTTATGGCTGTCTCCAGCAACTGCAGGCTTAAAATTATAAAGTAGGGCCGTATCTATGGATGGATTCATAACTGTACTACTACACTGAATCCCCTGACTATTGGTAACATAGGCACATTCGATACACTCTTTATTCCCGATTGCCTCAAGAAGCATCTCATCCCATTCCATCACTGTATTAGGCTGAACAGAGTCTATCAAATCCTGGGCTTTCTTAAGAAATATGTTAGCTTCCTTTATTATCAACTCTTGATCTATGGCGGAGTCTATACCTGGTTCTAGAACATAGGCATCCAGAAGATTTTTTAGCTTACCTGTTTGCTTATATAGGGAAGTATTGGCCTGTGCATTATTCTCTGCAATGGAAGCATTATTTTGTATCGTTGCAGATATTTCCTCAACAGCAGCCACAATTTCTTCAATATCCGTCTTTTGCTCCATAGTTGTTTCAACAATTGCCTTACTTTCCTCTGAGATTTTGTTAATATTACTTTTTATACTATTAAAGCTACCTGCAGTATGCTCTACCTCTTTCTTACAATCTCCTACTTTCTCAAGGCTTTTCTGTATCAACTCACTAGTCTGGGTAACCGCATTGGTTGTCTGTAGTGCAAGTTTACCTATCTCATCTGCTACTACGGCAAAACCCATGCCATGTACCCCTGCACGAGCCGCTTCAATAGATGCATTAAGAGCTAGAAGCTTGGTTTGAGAGGAAATAGATAGAATTAGCTCCGTGACGCCTGATATGTTATATGATGCCACCTCTACTTGCTCCATGCTCTCCACAAGATTACTCACATAGGTACTTCCCTGCGTTACATTATCTCTCACCTTCTGAATACTTTGTGATACACTACTTATGTTCTTGGTATTGGCATCTGCTTTCTCTGAAAGATCCCTGCACTTATTGTTCACCAGCAAGATTCTATCTGCAATACGTGCCTCATTGGTAGCAACTGTATTGGATGCAACATTGGTGATTTCTCCAATTCTATTCATCTCATTCATGACCTGTGTAGTCTCCGTAAATGTCATATGTAGGGAGTCAACAAGTTTTATGAGCGCCGTTCTTATGGGC
>JAEZQN010000367.1 GCA_023441145.1 Bacillota bacterium | reverse complement strand
AGTCTATGCAATGTCAACTTAATTCTGTGGTCTGTCACGCGACCCTGAGGAAAATTATAAGTTCTAATCTTTTCCGAACGATCACCAGTTCCTACTTGGCTTCTTCTAGCCTCAGCTTCTGCTGAATGAGCCTTCTCTAACTCTAAATCATATAACCTTGTACGAAGCACCTTAAGAGCTTTTTCCTTGTTCTTAAGCTGGGATTTTTCATCCTGGCAAGAAATCACAATACCAGTCGGTATATGAGTTAAACGTACTGCCGAATCTGTGGTATTAACACACTGCCCACCATTTCCAGATGCACGAAATACATCAAATTTACAATCATTCATATCAAGCTGTACATCCACTTCCTCTGCCTCTGGCATAATTGCAACAGTGACAGTAGAGGTATGGATACGACCACCTGATTCAGTAACTGGAACACGTTGAACACGATGCACTCCACTTTCGTACTTTAACTTAGAATAAGCACCAGAACCATTTACCATAAAGATAACTTCCTTGAAGCCACCTAAACCATTCTCGTTAACACTCATCATGTCTACTTTCCAGCGGTTACGCTCAGAGTATCGGCTATACATACGATACAATTCAGCGGCAAATAAGGCTGCCTCATCTCCACCAGCACCGCCACGAATCTCAATGATTACGTTCTTCTCATCATTAGGGTCCTTAGGAAGCAAGAGTACCTTTAGATGATTTTCAATATCTACCAAACGACTCTTACAATCATTAAGTTCTTCCTTAGCAAGCTCTCTCATTTCCTCATCAGACTCATCCTCAATCATAACAAGACTATCCTCAATGCCTTGCTTTGTGGATTTATACTCTTTGTAAGCCTCTACAATCTCGCTTAAATCATTTTGCTCTTTCATTAATTTACGATATCTGTCCTGATCATTGATGACACTTGGTTCACTTAGTTCATCCATGATTTCCTGATATCTTATTAATAGATCTTCTAATTTATCAAACATATGAATCCTCCAATAAACAATCTTAAAACGTTACTTTGTCAACAGTATGTCAACGATTTATCTCCTCAAGCCCGTGCATATACTATCCGGTCATGACCAGATAGATCTTTATAAACCGTTACATTGGTAAAGCCAGCGGCTGACAATAAGTCGCTGACTGCACGTCCTTGATTATATCCAATTTCAAAAAACAACTCTCCATGATCAGTTATATATTCTTTCGCCCCAGCTATAATCCGGCGATAAAACCACAAACCATCGTCTTTTCCGTCTAAGGCAAGCATTGGCTCATGAAGCCGAACCTCTGGCATAAGCTCCTTAATATCTTCAGTGGGAATATACGGTGGATTAGAAACTATTATATCATATTTGCCTTCCACTGCTTCATATAAATCACTTTCATAAAATGTCACTTTTGCCTTCAGCCTTTTTTTATTGGCTTCTGCAACTAGAAGGGCTTCCTTTGAGATATCAATACCCACTGCTTCCTTTAGGTTTCCCTCTAAAGCAAGGGTAAGAATAATACATCCACTTCCTGTACAAAGATCTAGCACTCGTTTCCCACTACAGCTCTTAAGCACATGTTCAACTAATTCCTCTGTCTCCTGTCTTGGAGCCAGAACATGCTCATTTACGAAAAAACGATATCCATAAAAATCTCTTTCCTGTGTTATCTGACTCACCGGAACACGTTCCAATCTTCTATTGATACACTGACGGAATTTGATATAGTCCTTTGACTCTGCTTCTTTTGTTTTATTCAAATAGTAAGTGGCACGATTCATACCAAAGCTGTATTCAAACAGGTACCAAGCATCTATGCTAGCATCTGTAATCTCGGCTGCTTGTAGTTTATCTATACCTTCTTGTAATATCTGCTCCAGAGTCCTCATGTCACTTACCTCATTAAATCTATTATTTGCTTTTATATATAAAATATTTATCCAGTGCCTTTAAAATCTCGTCATCATCCTCATCTTCATCATCTTCAAATTCTTTGCTCTCGTCTGTAGGGGCACTTTCCTCAAAGGCTTTGGCAATTGCATCATCTGCTTCCTGAAGCACCTGCTCATGAGGCATCTGTTCAATTCTTGCCTCTTCAATAAAGGATTTCCAATCAAAGACTGCATTAACAGAAGCAATAGCTACCTCAATCATATCATCTGTTGGCTCTTTTGTAGTCATTCCCTGTAGCCACATACCTGGACGACTTATTACAGTAACCACCTTAGATTCAGAGCGACCAGCCAAGCGAATAAATTCATAAGCAATTCCAGCAATGAATGGAACTAAAATCAATCTCATAATGGTCTTTAACAAAAAATTGTCAAAACGAATAAAGATAAAGACAATACTACTTATTATAATTACAAAAAGCATAAAGCTAGTACCGCAACGTTTGTGTTCCCTAGATTGAAACTTCACATTCTCTACTGTAAGCTCCAGTCCATTCTCAATACAGTTAATTGATTTATGTTCAGCTCCATGATACATAAATACACGTTGTATATCGCGCATTCTAGAAATTCCCACAATATACAGCATAAAAATACTCAAACGAATAAGACCTTCTAAAATAGCAAGAACTGTATTACTTGATATTCTAGATGATAATAAACTGGATAACCAAAGTGGAAGAAGAATGAAGATACCAACTGCTACTACTGCTGAAAGTGCTACTGTAAGACCCATAAAGATGGCGTCATTTCTTTCCTTCTTCTCGTTCTTCTTAGCCTGCTCGTCAGCTGATGCCTCTACAGGTTTCTCTTTTTGTTTTTCTGTTTTGGCTTTCTTGGTTTTCTTACCCTTATCATTCTCATTGTTCTTTATATTCTCTGATAAGGATTGTAATCTCATTTCCTCATCTGGAAGAACCTCTTCGTCCTCAAAAAAAGTAGCAGAATAAGTTAATGTCTTCGTCCCTAGTACCAATGAGTCTATAAAAGACACCACTCCTCGAACGATAGGCAACCCAAAAAACTTATTCTTAGTTGTTAAACTACGGTAAGTATTTGTAACGACTTCAATTTCATTATTAGGCTTTCTTACAGCCACGGCGTAATTCTCTTTGTTTTTCATCATTACGCCTTCTATAACAGCTTGACCACCAATTCCACTTGGCTTCATAGTCCTCATCACTCTCTTTCGTCATTCGATAAAAACCCTTCTCTTATTTTAACCGATTCTATGCTGATAATCTAGTTAATAATTACAGAATTAATGAAAATCTCATACTTTGTGCAATAACTATCTTTTTTATAGGAACTTATTCATCCTCACTTCGCTTTTATAGCACTCCCATAACTAAATTAAAAAAGAGTTTTGCTTGCAAAACTCTCTGCCTGCGATGGATCGCATCAGTGACACAGTCCATATCATCGCAGTGCGATATCAGCTTACTATCTTTTAGAAACCCTTTTTACTGAATAAAGATTTATGGAGTATTTCGTATACAATAAAAAAGGTTGAGATTATCTACCTCAACCTAATTTTATCATTAATCTTGTTTAATACCGTACTTACGGTTGAACTTATCTATTGCACCACGAGCTGCAGCAGCTTTCTGTTGTCCAGTATAGAAAGGATGACATTTGGAACAGATTTCAACGTGAATCTCTGGCTTCGTAGATCCTGTAACAAACTCATTACCACAGTTACAAGTTACTGCTGCCTGATAATACTTTGGATGGATACCTTCTCTCATGTTTTCACCTCTTTACAAACTTAATCATATCAAAGTTGACTTAGTCAATCTTATTCATCTTATAAACAGCTTTATCATTATAACATAGCTGGTTTTTTAATGCAAGGGAATTATACTAATTTTATTTTTTTGACAATTTGGATAAATTCATTATTTGTTTTTGTTTTTAAGAACAAATCAATAATTTTTTCTAGAGCTTCATCAGACTTCATACTACTTAAAGCACGTCTCATAAGATAAGAAGCCTCGTTCTCTTCTGGTGACAATAGAAGGTCGTCCCTTCTGGTACTAGACTTAGGTAAGTCAATTGCAGGAAAGATTCTTTTTTCTGAAAGATTTCTATCTAAAACTAACTCCATGTTACCAGTTCCCTTAAATTCCTCAAATACTACATCATCCATACGGCTTCCCGTATCAACTAAGGCAGTGGCCAAGATGGTAAGGCTTCCTCCCTCTCTCATATTACGTGCTGCCCCATAGAACTTCTTAGGCATATAAAGAGCTGCGGGATCTAGACCTCCGGACAATGTACGACCACTAGCTTGTACGGTCAGATTGTAGGCACGAGCTAAACGAGTGATACTATCAAGCAAGATTATAACATCCTTCTTATGCTCCACTAGACGCTTTGCACGTTCAATCACCATTTCAGAAACACGCTTGTGATTCTCTGGTAATTCATCAAAGGTAGAATAAATAACCTCTACATTGGTGCCCTCTATGGATTCTTTAATATCAGTAACCTCCTCAGGTCTTTCATCAATAAGAAGAATGAGCAAATTCATATCAGGGTGATTCTGAGTCACAGCCTTTGCCACCTGTTTTAAAAGAGTTGTCTTACCTGTCTTTGGTTGAGATACAATCATCCCTCTTTGCCCTTTACCAATTGGACTAATAATATCCATCATACGCATTGCCAGAGGAGCGTTAGGTGTTTCTAAATGAATTCTCTCATTAGGAAAAATAGGAGTCAAATCTTCAAATTTTTTTCTTCTAGCAGCTTCTGCAGGCAAAAGCCCATTGACTGCTTTTACAAATAAGAGTGCACAAAACTTCTCATTCTGACTCTTAACACGAATATTACCTTGCACAATGTCCCCTGTTTTTAGGTTAAACCGACGAATCTGTGCAGGAGAGACATAAACATCATTTTCTCCTGGAAGATAATTATCACAGCGAATAAAACCATAACCATCTGGAAGAACTTCTAGAATGCCTTCTTTAATAACACCACTGTCTAATTGCTCTAGGTCCTTGCTCATGGTCTCCCTAGCATCCTTCTGGCCAGAAGACTCTCTTAATAATCCATTTTGTTCAGGTTTCACTACTGGCTTATTTACCATCTTGGTGTCAGACTTATTCTCTACTCTATGTTCACTTTTAGGTTCTACCTTATGTTCACTTTTATTCTCTATACTATGTTCAAGCATTATATCATCTTTAGAAGTCACCTGACTGGCATCCTCTAAGGCAGCTATTAATTCCTGTTTTCTAAGGACAGAAATATTCTTTAAGCCCTTCTCCTTTGCAATCTGCCTTAACTCAGACAAAGGCATTGTTTCATACATGTTGTTCATACCATAACTCCTTTTACTATATTGGTTATATTAATCATTGTACCAGTTGTGTAACATATTGAATAATTAGATATTGGATGATTAAGAACTAAGATATACTGACAGAGAACTCTATTACGAGGTGTTTAGTTATATACTGCATTTAAGTATACACCCTTTTTTAAAGATTGAAAAGCATTTTCTACCTTGATTTCAAAGGATGGTAATGATATGATAGCAATAGCAATTTGGAGATTATTTAACTAGATAATATATAATTTCTATAAATTCATAGGTATGTACAAAGAATCGAGGGCCACATTGAAGGAAAGACACTTATGGGGGGATAAACCCTATTATTCTCTAAATTATTATTTAAAAGAACAATATGGCCAGCGAATATTTAAACTCAGTTTAAATGGCGGAATGACATGTCCAAATCGAGATGGAACCTTGGCAACAGGAGGCTGTATTTTCTGTAGCAAAGGGGGTTCTGGAGATTTTGCTGCTAATGCAAACTTGTCCATTACTAATCAGATTGAGTCTCAGATTACTAGCACGAAGAAACAAACAACAGATGAAACAACATATATTGCCTACTTTCAAGCCTATACTAACACCTATGGAGAGCTTTCCTATTTGCGGAAAATCTTCTATGAGGCAATCCTACATCCTTCTGTTGCGATTCTTTCCATTGCAACTAGACCAGATTGTCTAGACCCAGATATCCTAGCTCTATTGCAAGAACTCAATGAGATAAAACCAGTATGGGTAGAATTAGGACTTCAGACAATTCATGATAAGACTGCTGCATTTATCCGTCGCGGCTATGGACTTTCCTGCTTTGACAAGGCAGTAGATGACCTATCTAAGCATGGAATTACCACTATTGTACATGTGATTTTAGGATTACCAGGAGAAAGTAATAAAGAAATTCTTCAAACCATAGAATATCTTAATCAAAAACCTATTCAAGGAATTAAACTTCAGCTTTTACACATTTTAAAAGACACAGAGCTGGCAAACTATGTTGACTCTATTCCGGTTTATTCTTTGGAGGAATATGCAAATCTACTGGCATCCTGTATAAATGTACTTAGACCAGATATTATCATACATCGAATTACTGGCGATGGTCCTAAGAACTTACTTATTTCTCCCAAATGGAGTGGTGATAAAAAGAAAGTTTTAAACTATATCCATAAAACTCTAAGAGAACAACAAGCCTGGCAAGGCAAATCATATATGGAGGTGTAAACTTAAGATGCAGGCAGATCCGTTAACCTTATATAAATTAATTATTCTATACATTCTTCATAAAGTAGACTTCCCTTTAACCAATGCTCAATTATCAGGTTTTATCCTGGAAAAAGAGTACACGAATTACTTCAACATACAGCAGGCTATTTCAGAGCTCACCTCGCAAGAACTAATCTCTGTTTCTTCTGTTCGTCATAGTTCCTATTATCGTATAACAGAATCCGGGAATGAAACTCTTAATTTCTTCAACAACAATATCTCGGAAGCTATTAAGAATGATATTGTTGAATACCTTCGCAAGAACAAATACTCTCTTAGAGAAGAGGTTTCTACACTATCCGATTACTATGAAGAGAAAAAAAATGAGTATATTGTAAGATGTCAGGTAAAGGAACAAAATAGTTCTATAATTGACCTCAGCTTAACAGTCCCAACGGAAGAGACGGCTGTGGCAATCTGTAATAACTGGAACAAGAAAAGTCAGGAAGTCTACAGCTACCTTATGAAAACTCTATTAGATAGTTAAAGATGCTGCCGTTTAAAAGGCAGCATCTTTTTGCGCGAAGGCAAAGTGAGGGTTCTTAGAGAGCTTGCTCGGTAAGAACCCGAGCGCGCCCGCGAACTCCAGTGGGTTAGCGAAACGTTCCACTGGGGTTGCAAGAAGGCAAAATGAGGATTCCTAGAGAGCTTGCTCGGTAGGAATCCGAGCGCGCCCGTGAACTCCAGTGGGTTAGCGAAGCGTTATTTATGCTTTCCTCTTGCAAACAGCGTAATTACTATCGCTATCATGCCAATTCCTGCAAAAACAAACCCCGCCTTTACATAGGTCATTATAAGACCACATAACGGAAATATCACAATCATACCAATAGAAAACAGCATACTATTTACAGACAGTAGTGTCGCCCTCTGTGCAGAAGGTATCATGTTATTTAGCTGATTGGAAAGAATACATTCTACTATAGCATTACAATAAAGCAAACAGATATATCCAATAATCACAGCTAAAAGCACAGGAATTACCATCAGAACACACATTGCTCCAATACCAAGGCAAAGTACGATAATCGTCTTAGACTTAATCAGCCCATGAATTCTATTTGCAAGTAATGCCCCTGAGGCTGCAATTAGTCCCCCAACAAAACCCAAGGTGGATATATAGGAGTTTCTCATTCCCATAGACGAGAAATAGTCTTGGGAATAGAAAAGAACTGTGCAAACTGCTGTGGATATACAGGCATAAAAGACGGACAAACGTGCCACCCTAGGATTCTCCTTTAAAACCCGAAAAGCCATTTTAAAGTACTCCTTCACACTCGCTTTATACACATTCTCTTCCTTCTCTTTTATGGTCACTTCTTTATAAAACAAAGCTATGACACAAGCAAATAAGCGAACTATGACATTTAATCCGTATACTAACTCAAAGGAATATTCTGAAATAAAACCTCCTACTAAAGCTCCCATAGCCGCCCCAGCTTGCATAAGGAAATATAGTTTTCCATTTATCTTAAGATAATTCCCCTGCTGTCCGGCTTCTATAAGGGAGTCGTAAATTAATGCCTCCTCTGAACCAGAATTCAGATTATAAGAAGCAGAAGCTGTTACCATGGCCAACAGATATACGAAAAAATTACCTCCCAAAAGCATAAGTATAGCGGATAATGCTCCTGATACTCTACCCATAATAAGTGTTTTCTTACGGCCACACAAATCTGCTATGGCACCTGTTGGAACTTCAAAAAGAATACTCGTTAAATGAAAGATGCCCTCTAGCAAACCAATTTCAAAAAGGCTCATATCACGATATGCTAAAAACAAAATCCAAATAGAATCCGCCAAATCAAAACAACTAAAAAATCTATAAATATAATCTACTGTTACGTTACGAACTTGTTTCATTGTCTCATCCTCCAATCTCATTAATCACATAGGATAATGCGAAGCAATTTCCTATGCAATAAAAAACCACCTACCATATGATTGTAGGTGGATTCTGCAAGAATAATTTATAATATCACCAAATTATCTCCTAAAAAAAGGCGCAGTACCCCCTTCTTTTAGTTTCATTGCTGTTTTTACAGCTGCACTGCATATAACAATGTGATATCCTTTTGGTGATTGCTCCAGTTTCATAACAGTGGACTCCTTTAAATACTCTATTCTTTATAATATCATTTTTTCCATCTTTCCCAACAAGAAAAATCTTTTATGTATATTTTCTAATAATCAAAGTCCCTTCCCTAGCTTCTTTGGGACTGCATAAACCTTATACAAAAAGGGAAAACTTATCGTTCACATTTCCCTTTCTTTTATTTCTACATATGTACTACAATATTAATAAAATCTTGACATTACCTCTCCTAGGTCAGAATCATTGCTTCCTTCACCAATAGCCTTAAACTTCCATTCTGCCTCGTGTCGATAAATCTCGCCAAAAATCAGTGATGACTTGTCAGAATAATTATCTGTAAGATTGAATTTGCATATTTCCATATTATTATTTCCATCTACAAGTCTTATAAATGCATTCTTGATAAGACCCAAGTGATGTCCTCTCCTCAATGACTGATAAATATTAAGTACAACAATAATTCTATCGTATTGAGCAGGCACCTTTGCTAAATCAACTAATATTTGCTCATTATCACCATCATCTACACTGGTAATATTATCTCCCATGTGCTCGATTGTTCTAGACTTATGTTGCGGGTTACCGTAATTAACCACATCTGTTTTATCCATTAACTTTCCGTTGGTTAGCATAATAGCAGATGCATCACAATCGATTGGCTTTGGTTTAGGCACAAAGAGCCATCTCCTCTTTTTTACTTTATCCCATCCTAACCCGATAAGTATTTGGGATAAGTCTGCATTTTCTTTTGACAAACTTACCTTTTGTCCCTTTTGTAAACTAATTGACATTTTGACTCCTCCTTAATTTATTGCTACCATTTCTTACTCAACGTCTACCCCATAGTTTTTTCCATACGGACAATAAAAGCCTTTAAAATGATTTGGCTCAATACACTAAACATTGAGAAAGCTTTCTTAGGGCTTACAGGGAAGTATTTTCCCTGTAGCCTATTTATATTATCTGTCTCTTAACACATATCCATCTCTCTATAGATTATCGCAGCCTTCTTCCCTCATATCTTATTCTTGTCTCTAGGTAATACCTCACCGACTCATATTGATCCATTATATCCCCTTCCTCTAGTGAATAATCTAGAGACATGGCAATTGGTTGTAAGATCTGAGGTGTTAGACGTTTCTTTATGGATTCCAGCACTATAAGTTTATCCTCATAACTATCCGCCTCTAAGAAATGCATCAAGTCAGGATTCACTAACTCCTTTTCCTTGGACTCCTCATAGCTTAAACTAGACTTATCCGGTTCTGTTATTACAGGTTCCTCTATTACAGGTTCTGCTTTTATATCCTCTTCCTTTTCCTGAAGTACAAACTCCACCTGCTCAAAACGATATTGTTGAAGCACTTCTGGATATTTTTCGTGGTCAACTTCACTAACAAACATCTCATAAGGTCGTACATAGACTTTATAATCTCCATAAAGAGCTTGGTATACTACCATCTGTTCTCCTGTTTCACTGTGTGCTGCCACAGCAACAACTTGATACAGACGGTTTTTAAAATGTCGATAAAACTGTCCCGGTCTAACTACCCTACTCATTATCCTCACCTCTATTACTCTAATTCTTCTTTCTCACCATCAGAATTCTCTTCCACTACATAATACTCTTCATAATACTCCATGATATATTCCCATATCTCATCTCGCCCCTGCTTTGTAATACTAGAATATGGAATAATTGGAGTGCCCTCCACCACATTTAGACCAGTTTTAAGCATTTTAATGTGCTTCTGAATCTGGCTGCGGTTTATTTTATCCAACTTTGTAGCAATGACGATAGGGTTATAACCATGATGTACAATCCATTCGTACATATTACGATCATTGGCAGAAGGCTCATGGCGAATATCTATTAATAGAAAGACGATCCTAAGCTGCTTGGAAGTCAAAAGGTAACGATCAATTAGTTTCCCCCACTCCTCCTTCATCTTTCCTGAAACCTTAGCATAGCCATACCCTGGAAGGTCGACAAAATAAAGTAACTCATTAATGTTATAAAAATTAATGGTTTGGGTTTTTCCTGGCTGGGAAGACGTTCTAGCATAGGATTTTCTATTCATTAATCCGTTTATAAGACTGGATTTCCCTACGTTGGATTTTCCAGCAAAGGCTATTTCCATTTTATCATTTTCCGGAAGTGTACTGGTAATCCCACATACTGTTTCTAAACTCACGCTTTTTATATGCATTTTGCTTCCTCTCTTCTGACAAATGATTATTTTACAAAGGCATAATCAATTACTTGTGTCATATTATCCACATATTTAATATTGATATTCTCTTTGATTTCATCTGCTATGTCGTCTACATCCTTTTTATTTTGCGTCGGAACTAACACGGTAGAAATCTGTGCTGTTTTGGCAGCTAGGATCTTTTCCTTAAGTCCACCGATAGGAAGAACCTTACCTCGAAGTGTGATTTCTCCTGTCATAGCTAAATCGGCACGAACTTTTGTATTAGTAATGGCTGATAATACAGCTGTAGCCATGGTAATACCCGCACTTGGACCATCCTTTGGGGTAGCCCCTTCTGGAATGTGAATGTGTATATCTTTTCTTTCAAAATAATCCTCTGCAATGCCATACTGCTCACTTATGGAACGAACATAGCTGATTCCTGTCTTGGCAGACTCCTTCATCACATCTCCAAGACGTCCTGTTAGCTCTAGTCTTCCCTTTCCAGGCATCTCGTTTACTTCTATCTGAAGAGTGTCTCCTCCAACTTCTGTCCAAGCTAGCCCTCGAACGATACCTACCTCGTCTTCTTTATTTTTAAGCTCTGCCACATAACGCTGTTTGCCAAGATATTTTTCTATATTCTTATCTGTAACACGGACCGTAGCCACACCATCATTGACAATCTCCATGGCTGCTTTTCTGCAGATAGTTCCAATCTTACGTTCAAGATTACGTACACCTGCTTCCTTTGTATAGCCGACAATAATTCTTTCAAGTGCCTTCTTAGATACAGAAAGTTGTTTCGCCTTAAGTCCAGTTCGCTTCATCACCTTCTTAAGCAGATGCTCTTTGGCGATATGTTCCTTCTCATTCTGAGTATAACTAGACACTTCAATAATTTCCATACGGTCTAGGAGAGGTCTCGGAATGGTCTGAAGGCTATTGGCAGTAGCAATAAATAATACTTCGGATAGATCAATTGGCTCTTCCACATAATGATCTACAAAATGGCTATTTTGCTCACTATCTAAGACCTCTAATAAAGCACTAAAGGTATCTCCTTTATAATCATTGCTTACCTTATCTATTTCATCTAACAGCATTAATGGATTCTTTACCTTTGCCTGCTTTAACCCATTTACAAGACGTCCTGGCATAGCTCCAATATATGTTTTTCTATGTCCTCTAATCTCAGCCTCATCTCGTACACCACCTAAGCAGATTCGAACATATGGCTTATCAAGGGCTTCTGCCACACTTTTTGCGATGGATGTTTTTCCTGTCCCTGGAGGGCCCACAAGACAAAGAATCTGGCTTTGTCCTTCTTTTGTTAGCGTACGAACAGCAAGGGATTCCAATACTCTTTCCTTTACATTTTCTAGACCGTAATGCTGATCATTCAGAATTTTACTTGCTCTCTTTAAATCATTATTATCCTCTCCAGCCTTATCCCATGGAAGTGCTAGCATAGTTTCGATGTAATTACGTATTACTGCGCTTTCCGAAGGGCTAGAAGAGTTGTTACGGAGACGTTCAATCTCTCTCTGTATTCTTTCCTTAACCTGTAAAGAAGCTTGTAACTCCTCTAATTGCTTTCCGTATCGTTCAATGTCCATATCCATTGAGGTCTCACCTAATTCTTCACGAATCAGTTTTAATTGCTCCCTCATGACATATTCCTTCTGGTTTTTGTCTACCTTCTCTTTCACCTTTTCTTGAAAAGCTTTTTTGATTTTTAGTAACTCAATCTCATTTGCTAGTATTACAGCTAGCATTTGATAACGTCTAGTAGCGTCTGTCTCTTGTAGTAATCTTAAACGGTTTTCAAAACTTAGAGGAACACTAGCTTGAATCTCTGCTGCCAACGTCTCAAGGTCTTCTGCCTCCATAAGTGTACTAATAATACTTTTTCCCAAAGCATCACTTACACTGCAAAATAGTTCAATTAAATCCTTTAGGCTATATAATAATGCCTTTTTCTCTGTTGGGGCAAGATCGGCGGGTACGTCTTTAACCTCTTCCACCATTCCCTCCATGTAAGGGTCATCCTGTGTCAATTCTACAAGGCGTCCTAACTTCTCTGCAGACACCATCACTCTAATCAGATTATTGGGTAACTTGATAATCTGTCGAATTAAAGCAATGGTACCTACCTCGTATAAATCCTCTATCTCAGGGTTTTCCATCTGAGCATCCTTTTGAGTTACTAATAGAACTCTCTGTCCCTGCTTCATAGCAGTGTTTATCGCTTCAATCGTCATCTCTCTATTTACATCAAAATGAATCAACATCTGTGGAAGCACTACCATACCTCGAAGAGCAACCACAGGCAATATTATCTTATTGTCTTTCATACTATATTCTCCTCTTAAACCAAAGAGCCCCTGCAAAAACTTGCAAAGGCTCTTCTACTTATGCTATTTCACCATTATTTTTCTTCACAGGCTTTTTAGTTGTAAGAGCCTTTCTTGGTTTTTCATCTTCAGAAAGTAATAATTCCGGTTCTCCTTTTCCTTCCACTGCATCCTTGGTTATAATACATTTTCTTACTCTATTATTGGAAGGTAGATTGTACATGGTTTCCATCATAGTTGCTTCCATAATGGAACGAAGGCCTCTGGCACCAGTTTTTCTTTCGTAAGATTTCTTAGCAATTGCCTCAATTGCCTCAGGTAAAAACTCCAACTCTACACCATCTAGCTCAAAGAGCTTATGATACTGCTTTACAATAGCATTCTTTGGCTCAGTAAGAATTCGAACAAGGGCTGGCTCATCTAAGAGATCCAAACTAACAGTGATAGGAACACGACCAACAAATTCAGGAATCATACCATACTTCACAAAGTCACCTGGTAGTGCCTTCTTAAACAATTCACCTACGTTTTCCTTATGTCTCAATCCTAACTCAGCATTAAAACCAATGGATTTCTGTCCTATTCTGGATTCGATAATCTTCTCCAAACCATCAAAAGCACCACCACAAATAAATAGAATATTCGTAGTGTCAATTTGTATAAACTCTTGATGTGGATGTTTTCTGCCCCCTTGAGGTGGCACACTAGCTACAGTACCCTCCAGAATCTTAAGCAAAGCCTGTTGAACACCTTCACCGGATACGTCTCTTGTAATAGACATATTTTCTGATTTTCTAGTAATCTTATCTATCTCATCGATATAAATAATACCGTATTCTGCTCGTTCAATATCATAATCTGCGGCTTGAATAATCTTAAGCAAGATATTCTCAACATCTTCACCAACATATCCTGCTTCAGTAAGTGCAGTTGCATCTGCAATTGCAAATGGAACGTTTAAAAGCTTAGCAAGGGTTTGAGCCAAAAAGGTCTTACCGCTACCAGTAGGTCCTACCATGATGATATTACTCTTTTGCAACTCTACGTCTAAATCTTTTTCTGCTAACACACGCTTATAATGATTATAAACGGCTACAGACAATACTTTTTTTGCATCGTCCTGCCCAATAACATATTGGTCCAGAAAATCTTTGATTTCTTTTGGTTTTAACAGGTTAATCTCATTATTATCAACAACATCTTCAAATTCTTCTTCTATAATTTCTGAACAAATATCGATACACTCATCGCATATATAAACATTAGGTCCTGCAATCAGTTTACGTACCTGGTCTTGAGTCTTATTACAAAAGGAGCATCTTAGCTGTTTATGTTCCTCTGTACGATTGGCCATGATTATTCACCTCTATTCCAGTGAACTGCACCCGAAACAATTCAGGTGCAGTCTAACTTACTTGTTACAACTACTACTGACGTTTGGTTATAATACTATCTATGATACCATAAGCCTTTGCTTCTTCTGAATTCATATAGTTATCACGTTCTGTGTCTACCTCAACCTTTTCCAATGGCTGACCAGTATTCTCAGCAAGCATCTCATTCAAACGCTTTTTGATTTTCAATATATTTTCCGCAACAATCTTAATATCTGTTGCCTGACCTTTTGCACCACCACTTGGTTGGTGAATCATAATTTCTGAATTAGGAAGAGCATATCTCTTTCCTTTGGCACCACCAGCTAGTAGAAATGCCCCCATACTAGCAGCTAAGCCCACGCAAATAGTAGATACATCGCATTTAATAAAGTTCATAGTATCATAAATTGCCATACCTGCTGTAACGGAACCACCTGGGCTATTAATATATAACTGAATATCCTTATTTGGATCCTCAGACTCTAAGAACAATAGCTGGGCAATAACTACACTGGCAGATACGTCCGTTACTTCTTCACCCAAGAAGATAATTCTATCATTTAATAAACGGGAATAAATATCGTAGGAACGTTCTCCTCTACTTGTTTGTTCTATGACATAAGGTACTAAACTCATACTATAACCTCCTTTTGCTAAATGTCCATCCTGTCTGATAGTATTAGATTTCTTTTGCTTCGGCAGCTATTAAATCAACAGCTTTTTGAACAGCAAGATCCATCTTCATATCATCCATCTGTGGAGCAACTAATTCTCTAACTCTGTCTGCTTCCATCTGATAGTTCTTTGCCATTTCTTCAATTTCTTTTGTTACATCTTCTTCAGAAACTTCAATATTTTCTGCTTTAACGATTGCTTCTAATACTAAACGGCTTTGAATTCTCTTCATCGCTTGTGGCTTAATATTCTCAAGGAATTTGTTAGCATCCATACCTGTAAATTGGAAGTACTGCTCAACACTTAAGCCTTGGCTTTGTAATCTTTGAGCAAACTCATTAGCCATCTGTTTTACTTGAGTGTCTAACATAGCATCAGGAATTTCCATAGATGCATTCTCAATAATCTTATCTACAATAGCATCTTCCTTCGCAGTCTTAGCAGCCTTTTCTTTGTTTTCAAGAAGACCCTTCTTTAAATCTTCCTTGTACTCAACTAATGTATCAAATTCAGAAACATCCTTAGCGAAATCATCATCTAATTCAGGAAGTTCTTTCTTCTTAATTTCTTTTACAGTTACTTTAAACATAGCAGGCTTTCCAGCAAGTTCTTTTGCTTGGTACTCTTCTGGGAAAGTAACATTCACTTCTACTTCTTCTCCAATATTCTTACCGATTAATTGCTCTTCGAAAGTATCGATAAAGGAGTGAGAACCAATAGTTAATGGATAATCCGTTCCTTTGCCACCTTCAAATGCAACACCATCAACAAAGCCTTCAAAATCGATAACAGTCATATCTCCATCTTCTACTGCTCTATCTTCTACAGTAATCATTCTGGAGTTTTGCTCTCTTATCTTGTCAAGTTCAGCATTGATTTCTTCTTCTGTTACTTCTAAATTAGCTTTTTCTACTTCAATTCCCTTGTAAGCACCTAAAGTTACTTCAGGTTTCACTGCAACCGTAGCAGTAAAGATGAAGGATTTGCCTTTTTCAATCTGCACTACATCGATCTCAGGTTGGGATACGATATCCAAACCACTTTCCTTTGCTGCTGCGTCATAAGCATCTGGTATAATAAAGTTAGCTGCATCTTCATAGAAAACACTTGGTCCGTACATCTTCTCAATAATAGCGCGAGGAGCTTTTCCTTTTCTAAAGCCCTGTACGTTCATCTTGCCTTTATTCTTTTGGTATGCTTTCTCGATTGCTGCTTCGAACTCTTCAGCAGTAGCTTCGATTGTAAGCTTTGCCATATTCTTTTCTAACTTTTCAACTTGTAAACTCATTTGTTATTTCCTCCTTAATGTTTGAACATCATTTTACTTGAACTGACAAAATAGAAATAAGTAATCGTTCATCTTTATTGTCATTTTGCTTATAATAAACCGAAAACGGCATTATGCACGAAAAAAATTATAAATAACACCATCTAAAAGTCTGACATTATTGTATTATAACATAGCCACTCTTTAAATTCCATAGAAATTTTGTTTGTACGATTTGACATAAGTTCTTCCAAAAACATCCATCATTCTAATGAAATCGTTGACAAAATAAAGATTATTATTCAGCCGCGTGACCCTTTTCTTTTAGAACTTTTACAATTCTGTCTACATATTCATGGCACAGCTCATCAGATTTTGCTTCTACCATGACACGAATCAGTGCTTCTGTTCCACTTTCACGTAGAAGAACTCTTCCGTCATCCCCTAACTCTTGTTCTACTTCAATGACTGCCCTTTGTACATCCTCATCTTGTCTAGCTGCAGCCTTATCCGCAACAGGTACATTTTTAAGCAGTTGTGGATAGATCTTGATTTTCTTCAACAGTTCTGAGATCTTAGCTTTCTTCTCGAGGATTACTTCTGTAATCTTTAAAGAAGTCAAAATACCATCACCTGTCGTTGCATATTTCTTAAATATAATATGACCAGACTGTTCTCCACCTAAAGAATGACCATTTTGCATCATGTTCTCAAATACGTACTTATCTCCAACGGCCGTCTTCTCATAACGAATTCCTTCCTTGTCAAAAGCTTTATAAAGCCCCAGATTAGACATTACCGTAGTTACTACCGTATTGTTATTTAATTCTCCTCGTTCTTTTAAATAAGTACCACAGAGATACATAATCAAATCACCATCAACAATATTCCCCTTGTCATCCACTGCTAGGCAACGGTCCGCATCTCCATCGTATGCAAAGCCAATGTCTAGACCTTTCTCTTTGACTAATTCTTGTAGAGCTTCAATGTGGGTGGAACCGCAATTATCATTGATGTTTAATCCATTTGGCTCATTATGAATCACATAGGTTTTAGCACCTAGTGCATCAAATACACCCTTTGCTATAGTAGAAGCACTACCATTAGAGCAGTCAAGTCCAACACGAAGTTCCTTAAAAGATCTAGTAGCAAGACTAATTAGATAACCAATGTAGCGATTTCTTCCCATGGCATAGTCTACTGTCTTTCCAATTTCCTCTCTCTTAGCAAATGGAATTTCTTCAGACTCACCATCAATATATTTTTCAATTAACTCTTCAATTTCACTTTCTAGCTTAAAACCTTTACCATTGATTATTTTAATACCATTATCATAGTAAGGGTTATGACTGGCAGAAATCATGATACCACAATCAAA
>JAEZQN010000348.1 GCA_023441145.1 Bacillota bacterium | reverse complement strand
GTGCATACCTTAGGTTCTAGAATCTTGCATAACTCTTCATCATATGTGGTTAAAGTCATCTGAACAACACAGTTAGCCTTCTTATGAATACTTTTTATCAAATCCATATCCCTTAAAATCAAATCCGATTTTGTCTGAATTGCTAGGCCAAACCCATACTGATCTATAATTTCCAAACATCTTCTTGTTAACCCAAGCCTTTCCTCACATTGCATGTAAGGGTCACTCATAGAACCTGTTCCTATCATGCATCGGTTATGCTTATGTCTTAATGCCTGTTCTAGTAAACTAGGGGCATTCTCTTTCACTTCAATATCCTCAAACTCATGATTCATCTGATAACAACTAGACCAACTATCACAATAGATGCAACCATGTGTACAACCTCTATAGATGTTCATCCCATTCCTTGCAGATAGTATTCCTTTCGCTGTAACATAATGCATCTCCTCACTCCTTTGACTCTAGCTATCTATAGAACTTCATACCCTGCTTCTTTAAGAGAGAATAACGCTCTCTCATAATTCTCTTGCTTCGTTAAAATATAATCTGTATTGTAGGTTGATACTACGAATATCCCAATGTTTTGAGCTGCCAAGATGCCTGAAATCCTAGATAAAACTCCAATGAGAGAAAAATCCAACTCTCCTTCTATTCTCATAGCCTTCCATCCATCCTCCTGTTGTGTGGCATTACTAGGAACCTTACTAGTTAAACACACCAAACTTATCTCCTCATCTGTCTTACCAAGAAAACAGAAGGTATCATTAAAATCCACCTGGCTAATATCCTTAATCTTACAGACTGAAAAATCCTGGGTGAAACTTTTTACTACCATATATGTACCTCCCTTGGTGTTATACTTTTCATTATATCTATACTCTTTATTTTATATAAAACCAGAAATATCTTCTAGTTATTATACTCTTCTTTACTTTGCTTTTCCATATGTTCTTTGGTAACTAAAGCCCTACATAGTATCACAGCTAAGCATAACAAATAAAAAGAAAGGAAACCATTAAGGATACTTAGTACTCTTAACGGTTTCCCTCCTAATCTTTATATAATGCTATATTTGAGGAATATTATCTAACTCCTACCGCATTGCATCCCAATATAGTGCGTCACTATACAAACAAAATGCTATTCCAAATTTGAATACCCCATTAAATGCGTATCCACCTCTTTGGCTACATCTCTACCTTCACGAATGGCCCATACTACAAGAGACTGACCACGGTGCATATCTCCCGTTACAAAGACATTGTCTTTGCTTGTGCTAAACTTACCTGGCACTGTATAGACATTGGTTCGTTCGTTTAAATCTACTCCAAAGGCTTTGGCTACATAATCCTGTGTTCCAAGGAATCCAGCAGCAATTAGAACTAAGTCTACTTCCACTTCTTCTTCACTACCAGGAACCTCTACCATAATACTCCGGCCGATTTCCTTATCAAACTTACTTTCTAGCTTAACAATAATAGCCTTCTTAACATTGCCCTCATCGTCAGCAATAAATTCCTTTACTGTAGTCTGATATACTCGTGGATCTTCACCAAATACATGAATCGCTTCCTCTTGACCATAATCGGTTTTTAAGGTCTTAGACCACTCTGGCCAAGGATTATTTGCAACTCGGCAAATTGGAGGCTTTGGCATCATTTCAAGTTGAAGGACTGAAGCACAACCTTGACGAATAGCACTTCCCACACAATCATTACCTGTATCACCACCACCAATAACAAGTACTTTTTTGTCTTTGGCACTGATAGCTTGATTATCTTCAAACTTTGAATCAAGAAGACTTTTTGTAATGGAGGATAAATAATCTACTGCAAAGTAGATCCCATTTGCTTCACGACCTTTCACCTTGATATCTCTAGGATTGGATGCTCCACAAGCTAAGATAACACGGTCATACTCCTTTAAAATCTCTTCTGCACTTACGTTTTCACCTACGTTTGCATTGGTTTTAAAGATGATACCTTCCTCTTCCATGATCTTTACTCTACGTTCAATAACCTCTTTTCCCAACTTCATATTTGGGATGCCGTACATCATAAGACCACCTACTCTATCATGGCGCTCAAATACTGTCACTAAATGACCTCTTTGATTTAACTGATCTGCTGCTGCAAGTCCAGCTGGTCCCGAACCAATGATTGCCACCTTCTTACCAGTGCGTACCTTTGGAGGATTTGCTTTCATATAGCCGGCTTCATATCCATTTTCAATGATACCGTACTCATTTCCCTTAATATCTACCGCATCACTGTGAAGGTTACAGGTACATGCAGCCTCACAAGGAGCTGGGCAGACTCTTGCTGTAAACTCAGGAAAATTGTTTGTTTTTAGGAGTCTAGCTAGGGCTTGCTCTAGGTTATCTCTATATAATAAATCGTTCCACTCAGGTATTAGATTGTTTAGTGGGCAACCAGAGGTCATGCCACCAATCAGCATTCCTGACTGGCAAAATGGCACACCACATTCCATACATCTAGCACCTTGAATCTGCCTCTCCTCTTTTGACAGAGGAATATGAAATTCATCAAAATTCTTTATTCTGTCCTTTGGTTCTATCGCTTTATTATGATCACGTTTATAATCCATAAATCCCGTTGGTTTTCCCATTTTTCCACATCCTTTCTGCTGATTTATTTCTTCATGATGGCATTAAAGGCTTCAATCTGTGCCTGTTCATTGGCCAGACCCTTCTCTTCCATCTGGGCAATTACTTGAAGCATGCGACGATAATCATATGGGATGATTCTTTTAAACTTAGGTAGATATTCACTAAAGTTATCAAGAACCATCTTTCCTTTGATAGATCCAGTAGCAGCCACATGCTCTTCAATCATAGATTTAAGCTCAAGGACATCGTATTTTTCGCTAACGGTTTCTACACTTACCAGCTCCTTATTCATCTTCATATATAAGTCACTGTTCTCATCTAATACATAAGCAACGCCGCCACTCATACCAGCCGCGAAGTTCTTACCAGTCGCTCCAAGAACAACTACTCGACCACCTGTCATGTATTCACAACCATGGTCACCAACGCCTTCCACAACAGCTACGGCACCTGAGTTACGTACACAGAAACGTTCCCCAGCAATACCATTAATAAAGACCTTACCACTTGTAGCACCATATAATGCAACGTTACCAATGATGATATTCTCTTCCGCCTTAAATGCAGCATTCTTTGGAGGGTAAACCACAATCTTACCACCAGATAAACCTTTTCCAAGGTAGTCATTGCTATCCCCTTGAAGTCTTAGAGTTAAGCCCTTTGGTATGAAGGCACCAAAGCTCTGTCCACCGCTACCCTTACACTGGATAACAAAGGTATCTTCCTCTAGGGTATCATCATACTTCTTAGTAATCTCTGCTCCAAAAATAGTTCCAAGAGAACGATCGATATTAGTAATATCAACTTCGATAGTCTTCTTCCCGCCAGTTGCTAGAGCATTTTTAAATTTCTTTAAGAAGACTCTCTCATCTATGGTTTTCTCTAGTTCAAAGTTATAGAGATTGTTTGGATCAAAATGAGTATCCTTGGTCTCTTGTGCAAATGGGTTGTTTATGATATTGGATAAATCGATAGATTTCACTCGTGGATCCGTGTCACCTACCACTATCTTCTTCTTTAATAACTCTCCACGTCCAACCAATTCGGATACGGTTTTCACTCCAAGCTTAGCCATATATTCACGAAGCTCTTCCGCAATAAAACGCATAAAGTTCTCAACATACTCTGGTTTCCCCTTAAAGTTCTTACGAAGTTCAGGATTCTGAGTAGCAACACCAACTGGACAAGTATCTAAGTTACATACTCGCATCATGACACAACCCATAGTTACAAGTGGAGCAGTTGCAAAGCCAAACTCCTCTGCACCTAGGATAGCAGCTATGGCAACATCACGTCCGGTCATAAGCTTTCCATCTGTCTCTAAACGAACTCTACTACGAAGACCATTCATAATCAGTGTCTGATGGGT